>JAUZEM010000016.1 GCA_030839005.1 Actinomycetota bacterium
CAGCGCCTGCGCCACCCCTTGCGCGATGCCACCGTGTTGCTGACCGGTCACGATGAGCGGATTGACGATGCGACCGCAGTCGTCGACCGCGACGTGGCGGACCGGCGTGACCCGGCCGGTGTCGAGATCGACCTCCACGACGGCGACGTGCGCACCGAACGGGAACGTCGCACCCTCTTGCTCGAAGTCGGATATCGCCTGAATCGGTTCGCGCTGCGCGAGCTGCGCCCACGTGAGGGCGCTCGCGGGGACTCCGGCCACGCCCACGCCGCCGTCCATCACGACGACGTCGTCGGGATTGGCCTCGAGCATCGTCGCCGCGACCTCACGGGCCTGCGCGATCACCCCGTCGGTCGCGTTCAGTACCGCGGAGCCGCCCAGCTGCAACGAGCGCGACCCCCCGGTGCCTCCGCCGGTCGGAACTTCCGCCGTGTCCGACTGCACGAAACGGATGTTCTCGAGGGGGATCTGCATCCGGTCGGCAACGATCATTGCGAACGAGGTGGCGTGACCCTGGCCGTGGGCGGAGGTACCGACGCGGATCGTCGCGGTGCCGTCGGCGTTCACCGTCACGGATCCGTACTCCGCGCCTCCGCCGCCCGCGGTGATCTCAACGTACGCGCTCACGCCGATCCCGAGGACGACACGGTCGCCGCGCGCTCTGCGCTCGGATTGCTCACGCCGCAGCTCGTCGTAGCCCGCGACGCGCAGCGCTTCGGTGAGCGCGGCGTCATAGTCGCCGCTGTCGTACTCGGTACGCATGACCGTTGTGTAGGGAAACTCGTCCGGCCGGAGGAAGTTCCGGCGGCGGATCTCGGCGGGATCGATGCCGAGCTCGGCCGCGGCGATGTCGATGACGCGTTCGAGCATCGCCGCAGCCTCGGGCCGGCCCGCGCCCCGAAACGCGCCCATCGGCGTGGTGTTCGTCAGCGCGACCGCGCACTCGTAGGAGATCCTGGGAATGCGATACACGCCCTGGGCCATCATGCGGGTCGGTCCCATCGCGAGCGCACCGCCGAAGCCCGCGTACGCGCCCGAGTCGGCGACGATCTGGCATCGCATGCCGACGATCGTGCCGTCGCGCTTGCACCCGAGCTGCACGTACTGCACCTGCCCGCGACCGTGCGGCATCGAGATCAGGTTCTCGGAACGGGTCTCGACCCACTTCACCGGTCGCTGCAGGCGTAGGGCCGCCGCGACCGCGACGCAGTGCTCCGCGGCGAGGCCGGGCTTGCCGCCGAACGCGCCGCCGACGTGGGGCGCCACGACGCGCAGCTTCGCCGGGTCGAGATCGAACATCGGCGCGACGCGACCGGCGAAGCCATGGGGCATCTGGGTGGAGACGTACACCGTGAGATCGTGTCCGGCGCCGTCGGAGCCCGGTATCACGGCGATCGCGCTCCCCTCCATCGGCATGACCGCGATGCGCTGGTTCTCGATGCGAGCCTTGACGACCACGTCGGCGCCCTCGAGCACGTCGCCCCGATCGCGCGGGCCGATCGCGGCCGCAAGGTTGGAGCCGAGCTCTTCGAATTGCAGTGGCGCATCGGGCGCGAGCGCGGCCTCGGGGTCGGCGACGGCGGGCAGCGCGTCGTACTCGACGATCACCGCTTCGGCCGCGTCGGCCGCCGCGGCGCGGGTCTCGGCCACCACGACCGCCACCGCGTCGCCGACGAACCGCACCTTCGTCTCGGCGAGCGGCGGGCGGACGCACTGCGCGTTCAGCTGCATCAAGCCCTCGTAGGGCGGCAATCCGAGATCGCCGGCGGTGAAGACCGCGACGACGCCCGGCATCGCGCGCGCGTCGTCCGCGTCGATCGACACCAGTCGCGCGTGCGCGTACGAAGAACGCACGAAGTGAAGGTGCAGCGCGCCGTCGATCGGGAGGTCGTCGACGAACTGCGCACGACCCAACAGCAGATCGGGATCTTCGACGCGCCGGACAGAGGTTCCGAGAATCGATCCGGGCATGCTCCGACCCTAGCGAGGACGCGACGCGTTCCGGGCCGCCGCGCGCGTCCAGGTGCGATCAGCTCTCGGTCGCGATCCAGTAGCCGAGCCCGTCGGGCCGGGCGGCGACATCGGTTGCATCGGCCGCGTCGATTCGGCCGGTCGCACCACCCATGTAGTGCGCGTCGCCGAAGGCCGAGATCCCGCCGTCGGCCGCCACGAACCAGTATCCCGCGCCGCTCGGGGTCGCGGCCATGCCCACGATCGGACGATTGAGCGCGACGCCGACGGTGGAGCCCGCGAAACGCGCGTCGCCGAAGCAGAACACGCCACCATCCGACGAGACCAACCAATACCCGCGGCCCGTGGCCGTCGCCGCCATCCCCACAATCGGGCGGTTCAGGCGCTCGCCGCCGGTCGAACCCAGGAAATGCGCGTCGCCGAAACAGAACACGCCACCATCCGACGCGACCAGCCAGTAGCCGGCGCCCGTCGCAGTGCGCGCCATGTCGACGATCGGGAGATTCAGGTGTTGGCCGCCCATGGAACCGTGGAAGCGCGCGTCGCCGAAGCCGAACACACATCCGTCGGCGGCGACGAGCCAATAGCCGTTCC
>JAUZEM010000042.1 GCA_030839005.1 Actinomycetota bacterium
CATCGACCCGATCGAGAACACACCGGGGATGAGGGCACGATGTCGGTGTGCAGATCCGAATCGAGGCCGCCGACTTCCCTGGACGTTCCTGCGGTCCAAGCCCTGACTCCCCGGGCGGCTACCACAACATCCACGTCGGTATCGAGCGCCTCAATCGACGAGACGAACTGCTCGATCTCGTCCCGGGCGACGGGCCCGCCGCGGTCTGGACCTTGGACTGCACCGTCGTCATGTCGGCCGCCGGTGTCGACCTCAAGGGTCCGTACATTCAGGGTCCACCTGGCCGCCGGTTCATCTACCTCTCCTGGGGCACCGTGGACGACGCCGACGCGTTCACGCTCTTCCGACGGGCGAAGCTGTGGCTCGATTCGATCCCGCCGGACGTGCGCGACCTGGCCTTGGACCTGGGTGCGCTGGTCGGGAGGCTCAGCTTGACCGATCGCAAGGGCAACCCCTTGTGCGCGGCGGTGCGACCTCCCTTGATCGAATGGTCTGCCGCGCGCCCGACATGAACGTCGGCCGTCGCCCTTGTCGTGGATGTGTCACAGCGACTCCCGCCGTCGAAACACTGGCGACGCCGACACTTCAGGCTCGTTCCTCCGTGATGGGTACCTGATCATCATGTTGCGCGGCAACGAACACTTCGTGCATTGGGACTGGATCAACGACGGCAAGGTGCTCGACCCGACCCGGCCGGAGTCGCTCGTGTACAAGGTCGAGCCCGACGGGCGCCGGATCCTCGAGGCGGCGATGTTCATCTTGCCCGCGGGCTACACCCTGTCCACCACGCCCGATGTCAGGGGCCGCTCACGCAGTTCCACATCCATACGGTGTTGTGCTTCGACCGGTCCGCGGTTCCGAGGTTTCATCGTCCTGCCCGCGCCGACGGGACGTGTCCGCCGCCGTTCGTGAAGCGGTTGACGACGCCGATGGTCCACGTCTGGATTCGCCCGAACCGCTGCGGGCCGTTCGCTCCGATCGGCGGGTTCGCGAATGGCACGGTCAGACCCGGCGAGCGAATCCTCTGTGACCGCCGGCACGGCAGTCCCGCTGACATCTGAACGCGTTGCGGTCAACGGTCGGTCATGCGTTCTCGCCGGTTCCGGCACCGTAGGGATTGTCGATGATGTAGAGCCACGTGCCGTCCGGTTGCCGACGCGCCACCTCGGCGGTGCTTGCCGAGGCTTTCGCTTGCTCCGAAGCGAAGGACCAATGGTTGCTCAGTAGTGCGATATCTCCTATCGCCACGGCGAAGCGCGTGGTCATCGTGATGCGCCCACCGAGTCCGATGAAGCCTGCCCAGATCTCACGTATCGCTTCCCGTCCGATCGCGACGGAACCGTCTGGGTTGACCATTCGTGCGTGTGGTTCGTAGTGGGCAGCCAAGGCATCGGCGTCGCGCGCATTGAAGGCTGCCTCGACTCGCTCGTGGATATCACCAGGTTCCATGCGGCACTCTCGTTCCGGGTCGTGACGACCGCGAAGTAGGAGTAACGCTGTACGCGATACAGAGTGCCCGCTCGGCTGTGCCTCGGTCGAGTGCCGGCAGACTCGCGAGCAGCTCGGCGCTCGCCTGGTTTTGTCCGCGTTGCCCATGTCCTTCGTGGGTCCGTGAGGCTTGCGTCGGGGTTCACCGCAGGCGCACAATCATGCGTATGAGGCCCGAGCGAAAGCGTCCCAACACGCGCGCGACGGCTCGTAACTCGGCGCGGGAGGTCCGCGACGAACGGGTCGGCTTGCGAGCCGAGAAGTCCGAAAGCTTCCTTCGAAAGCTGCTTCGGTCTCCACCGCGACGCTCCAGCGGCGATCCCGGCTGACTCGTCCTGGCAGTGGCGAGCTTTCCCGGTCAAGTGTTCGGGGCGGCGGCGCACGATGACATCGCTCGTCGCGAGCACAGTGGTCATGTTGCGGTGACGCAGCTCGCAGTGCGGGGATCGGCACGGTATCCGCAGATGAGCCAGTAGCCGCCGCGTTGCGAGACGACGAAGGTGTTCCGAAACGGGGTGGTGTGTGCGAACATCTGACGAGGATGAGCGGATCGCGTGAGTGTTGTTTCGCGTCGCTCACCTTGGAGTGTGACGTCGATCTCGGGCGATCTCTGGCCGGTCGCGCGCTTGGTCGCGGTCACAGTCGCATTGTCGAAGTGGTATGTCGACACGATCAGCGGCCCGGCAGTCGCGCAGATTGTCGAGATGAGGCTGTCGCGCCAAGGCGAGCGCGCAACGTCTCCTGCGAGTTCGGGTCGGTGATGCTCGATCGCGTCTGCGCCGATCGCCAGGTCGTCGATCACGTCGCGCACGATCTTCTTGGCCGACTGGGTGCTGATCGAGGTCGCAACGTTGATCGCGTTCGTCACACGCACGGCGGGCAGTGGTTGGGCTCGGACGGTTGGTCGTGCCGGCGCGACCGAAGCCGCGCCGCGGTTCGTACAGCCGGTCGGTGCGAGACCCGACGCAGACGTGACGTTCGATGTGCGCGCGGATGCGCCCGCCCCAACGACGATCGCCGAATACGCCGTCGCGATGACCACTGCAGTCGCAACGCGCTGCACACGTCGTCTTCGGCTGGGGGAGCGGGAGGCGGGCCGGTCGAACCCGAACCAGATCGCGAGTCGGTCGGTGTCTGAGCCGGGTATGGGTGAGAGCCGCTCGAGGAGTGGTCGGGCCGCGCAGACCAACGCGAGCGATCCGAGGAGCGCGACCTTGGTCGCGAACTCGGTTCGTTGCGGCGCAGCGAGCATGACGAAAACCAACCCGATCGCGGCACCGTACGCGATGCGGGCCTTGCGTCCACGAGGGACGGTCTTGGGATCGGTGATCATGAAGAACATGAACACCAGCACCTCGGGTGAGGTCACCAGTACGGTCCAGAAGTACTGATCGCATACCGGACCGACGTGCCATCGGGCGGTGATGCAGTGCCCGCGGGCGGCGAGCACGCTCAGCGCCGCCGCGTACGCGAGCCAGAAGCTCGCGACGACTCCGAACATGCTCACCCGCCAGGCCAAGAACAAGCCACCGACGACGATGACGGTCAACGCGAGGGTGAGCGCGACGCCAGGTCGCACCCACCAGAAGTCGAGCGGATCGGCGCGTCGGCTCCCCAACACCAAGAAGCCCAGCAGCAGACCGAAGTTCGAAGGATTGAACAGCGGCCGTCCACCCACCCGGATCAGATACTTCGACAACAACGAGACGACTCCAACCGCGGCGAAGATCCACCCCCCACGCACACTCCACCAATCACCGTGCTGGGTTCCGGGAACCCGCAACACGAACGCGACGCCGTTCCCGGTCAGCAGTGCGCTCGACGGCCATGCGATCACCTGGTGACGCCAAGCGGTGATCCCGAACTCCATCAGCGCGCACGTCACGACGCCGATCAGGATCTGCGCGATCGAGATGTCAAAGTGCAAGACGGTCTGGCCGAGGACCTGAAGTGACACCACCACCAGAGCAACGTGCAGCCGAGGATCTCGAATGTCAGGACCGACGAGCGGATACTCCCGACCGCCCAGCCTCATCGCACGCAGCGCATGATGTCGTCGGGGCCGCCCGTGTTTGCTACGGATGCATGTCCTCCGGAGCGACGTCGCGCACATGCTGGGCGAAAGACCACTGGTGACCTTCGGGGTCTTCTGCCCCGTACGTGCGGTCGCCGTAGAACTGGTCGGCAGGCTCGTTGAGGATGCGGGCGCCCGCCGCCTTGGCAACCGCGTGGTGCTTGTCCACGTCGTCGACGTACACGTAGACCATCTGGGTCGCGCCACCCCTGCGTTTCGGATTCTGGTAGTCCGGCCCGGGGTGGCCCATCATCACGACGCCGTCGGCCAGGCCGACCTCGGCGTGGTTGGCTTTGCCATCCGGGCCTTTCATGCGGACCTGCTCCGTGAAGCCGAATGCCTCGATGAGCCAGTCGAGCGCGGCATCGACGTCCTCGTACAGCAGGTACGGCGTGATGCGGGGGAAGCCTTCGGGTGGGTTCTGAGCCATGGTCGACCTCCTGAGATGTTCGTCCGGGTATTTGACCACCCGCGGAGACCGACAGTCATGCGCGAGCGAGCGGTCGACCCGCGCGATCCGCTCATGGGCGCATGGCGCCGATCAGATAGGCGTACGGAGCAAGGGTGAGATCGAGAGAGTGATTCGTGATCCGATACGTTCGACCCGAGCCCAGGTCGGCGACGGTCCCGCCCGGCGATTGACCGGATGGCAAGGTCACGGTCGTGGTCCTGCGTTGCGAAGACAGGTTCACCACGACCACGACGCGCTCGTCGGCGCTGGTTCGCAGATAGCTGACCACGCTTCCGGCTTCGCTGGTGGCGCACCAGGTTGTTGTGCCGTGAGCAAGGGTCGGATGTGCGCGCCGCAGCGTCAACAAGTTCTTGAAGACTTGTGAATCTTCGGGATGTCGTGGTCGCATCCAATCGATGTATTGCTGTGTGAACAGGCTCGTCGGGTTCGTGTCACCGATCTCCTGGCCATTGAAGATGAAGGGGATTCCGTCGATGGTGAAACTCACGGCCATGGCAGCAAGCATCCCTGCGTTTCCGCCCGCGAGCGCGGCCGCTCTCGGCCGCTGGTCATGATTGTCGACGCCGCGGTATAACACCGTCCCCGCCGGCGCGGACTTGGTCAGCTGGTCCGGGAGTCTCCACGCCTGCTGCAGCAGCGCCGCCGAGTCCGTTCCCTTGATGACCCGACGCAACGCGCTCATGTAGTCGACTCCGTAGATCGCGTCGAATGCGTAGATCTGGTCGTATCGCTCACCCGGTCGGAAGCCCGGGCCGGAGTAGGTGCCGGCGTACTCGCCGAGCTGGTCGCCGATCTCGCCGATCATGAGCCAGCTCGGCTTCACCCGCTTCAGCTCATTGTTGAGCGTCGCCCAGAACGAGACCGGAACCGCTGTCGCCAGGTCGGCTCGACAACCGTCGAACCCGACCGACCGCGCCCAGAACTCCGTCATGTCGATCATGTACGAACGCAGCGCGGGAATGTCGTAGTCGAGTTCGGCGAAGCCGAATTGGTTCCTTACGAGGCGACCGCCGCGATTGCGTCGATAGAAATCGGGATGTTGGGAGACCAAAACGCTGTCGGGCTCGGTGCTGTGATCGACGCAGTCCATGAGCACTTGCAGGCCGAGCCCGTGGGCCCGCTCGATGTAGCGCTTCAACGCCGCGATGCCCCGCTGACGCGCCCCTGCGTCGCTGCCGCGCACGCCCGAATATCCCGGATTGACTGCATAGAAGTCCCGGACGCTGTAGGTCGCACCGACCGTAGTGTCTTGTCCGAACGGGTGTATCGGAGAAAGTTGGATCGCCGTCACGCCCATTGCTGCGATGTCCTTCAGATGAGCACCGGCATTGGCGAAAACGTCGGACGAATCCTGACCATCGTCCGTGTTTCGCGCGTAGTAGTTGAGCCACACCTGATACACGACGAGTCGTGACGTGTCGAGCCGCTGCCGCGCCGGGAGGCTTGGCCGCGTCGGAGTCACGTCGTTTCCGGCGCCGCGCGCGGACGACCCAGACGAGCACGCGGCAAGGCCGACCACCAAGAGCGAGACCAACGTCACTCGCGCGCAGTGCAGGCGGCATGCAAACGCGAAAGGTCGGGGGAGGTGGGATCGCTCGGTCACACCCGAGAACTTCCTTTGGAACGATACGTGGGCGTTGGCACCACCCGGCCGCCTCGTGAACCTCCCCGCGACTTTGGCGCGTGCGAACCACGAACTTACCCACTAGGACGCTCTCGCTCTGGCGCGGTTGCGGCGAGTCGGGGCGACGCGCGCCGCCACCGCAGTCCGTTCTCATTGGACGCGCGACGGCGCGAGACTGGATTCGACGCAGTCGAGGAGGTCAGCCATGGCCGTCGCCCGCTCCGTCCTCCGAGTGATCGCGGTCGCCGCTTTGATCATCGGGACCGTCGTGATCGTCATCGGTGCCGTCGCGACACCCGCCGCGTCGACGACAACTCCGATCGGACCGAAGCAGCACTACATCGGTCTCGTCAACGCCAAACCCACCAGCGCCGTCATCTACGTCGTCTGTCCTGGCCCTGCCGCGGGACGGACCGGCCCTCCGGCCGGAAGGCACGACGAATACGACGACGCGCCGCGGTCCCAGTCGTTGCACGAGTAATGCCGCGGACGGTCCGTCCTCCCGCCTCACCTACATCAGTTGCTCCGGATGCTTCGGAGCACGGCTGCGGGCCGCGTGGCGCCGCTCCGCTTCGGAGATCGCCCAGGCGGCGTTGACGAGTCCGATGTGGCTGAACGCCTGGGGGAAGTTGCCCAAGAGCTCGCCCGTTTCGGCGTCGACTTCCTCCGCGAGGAGCCCGACATCGTTGACGAACGCGGCGGCCCGCTCGAAGACCGTGCGGGCTCTCGCCGGTTGGTCCGACAGGGCCATCGCGTGTGCAAGCCAGAACGTACAGAGAACGAAGGTGCCCTCTTCGCCCTCGAGACCGTCATGGGACCGGTAGCGATAGACGAGACCCCGGCCGTCGGTGAGACGTTCGTCGATCGCGTCGATTGTTGCGAGGATGCGCGGGTCGTCGCCGGGCAGGAACCCGACGAGGGCCATCATGAGATTCGAGGCGTCCAGATCGTCGGAGCCGAATGACTGCGTGAACGCGTTGGCGCGGTCGCTCCAACCCTCCGTCACGATCGCCTCGTGGATCTCGCGTCGCACCTTCTTCCAATGCGCGACGCGGTCGTGGGCTTGGAGCCGATCGGCGAGCGCGACCGCACGCTCCAGCGCGACCCAACACATCAACTTCGAGTACACGAAGTCGCGCGGCTCTCCCCGTACCTCCCAAATTCCTTGATCGGGCTCGACCCAGCGCCGCGCGGCCGCGTCGGCCAAGTCGATGAGGAACGCTCTGCTCGCCGGCGCGAGCTCGTTGAGCTGGTCGGACAACCGATACACCGAGTTCAGCAGTTCGCCGTACACATCGAGCTGGCGCTGGTTCCATGCTGCGTTCCCGACGCGTACCGGTGCGCTGTCCCGCCAACCGGGAAGGTGCGGAAGCTCCCGTTCCGAAAGATCGCGCTCTCCGCCGATACCGAACATGATCTGCAGATCGAGCCCGCGACCGACCGACATGCCGGCCGACGTCGCCACGTACTCGAAAAAGTCGTTTGCCTCATCGGGGCAGGCCGCGACCCAGAGGGCTTCGATGGTGAAGCTCGCGTCCCGAACCCACGAGTACCGGTAGTCCCAGTTTCGGCTGCCGCCAACGCTCTCCGGCAGCGAGGTAGTCGCTGCCGCGCAGATGGCTCCCGTCGGTTGGTACGACAGCGCGTGGAGTACGCGGCCCGACTGGTGAACGAGCTCACGCCACGGTCCTTCGTACGCCTGGTGCAATTCCGACCACGACTCCCACGCCGCGATCGTGTCTTGGAGGCACTCGCGGATCTCCGTCTGGCTCCAGATGCGCGCGACGTGACGGTCGGAACGCGTGCAATGGTGCAGGGCAAACCCGACGCGGTCCCCATCGCTCAGCATCAGCCGGGTCATCGCCGTGCTGTCGGCGATCGCGAGCGGCGACGGACTCGACAATACGAGGATCTCGGCACCACCCACGGCAACAACACCGCCGTCCCGTTCCGACATGAGGGGGCGGATGAGCCCATACTCCGGCCGCGGGGCGTACGAGACTTCGACCTCCACTACGCCGGCTGTACACGTCGCCTCACGTGCGACGACGTGGGGCGCGCCGACGCCGAGATCGTGACGCCGGTTGCCAGGCCCCATGACCAAGGCATCGACCACGGTGAGCACACCGGTCGGACTGCGGAAAGTCGTCTCCAGCACCATCGTGCGATCCAGGTAGCGGCGCGACACCTCGGTTGCGCCGACTCCGCTGATCGACCAGTGACCCGCATCCTCTCCGAGGAGACGGGCGAACACCGAGCCGCTGTCGAAACGAGGGAAGCACAACCAGTCGATTGAGCCGTGCCGACTCACGAGTGCGGCCGAGTGCCGGTCCGAGAGCATCGCGTAGTCGGCGATCGCCACGGCGCGCATTCGTGCCGCATCGTAAATCTGCAACCCGAGCATCGTCGAGCTACCGGTGCCGGTGTAGTTCCCAGCGATGGAACGCGTCGTTAGGTTGGTGTCATGCGGATATTGACTGTCTCGGCGAGGACGTTGACCCCGTGAACAAGCCGGTCGTCGTGCTGTTCGACGTGGACGAGACTCTGGTCCATACCGGCGGGTCGGGAGCTCGCAGTTGGAGTGCTGCCTTCGAGAAGCTCCACGGCGTCACTGCCGACATAGGGCAGCACACGTCGGCGGGCGAGACCGACCCGCAGGTGGCTCGCGAAACCTTTCGCGGGGTTCTCGGCCGGGACCCGAGCGCCGACGAGCTCGACCGCATCTATGCCTACTACCTGTTGCACCTGGCCGAAGACATCTGGACCTCTGCGCAGTACAGGGTTCTTCCCGGAGCGGAGCAGGTCCTGGAGCGCCTCGGCGCGGCCGGCGTGATACTCGGCCTGGTTTCCGGTGCGATGGAAGGCGCGGCGCGCACCAAGCTCATGCCGGCCAACCTCAACCGCTTTTTTCTCTTCGGTGCCTACGGCTCGGACTCGCCGGACCGGGCCGAGCTGACGACGCTGGCCGTCGCAAAGGCCGCCCGCTTACACGACCCGCTCACGCCCGACCAGGTCTACGTCGTCGGCGACACTCCCCGCGACATCGCGGCCGCCACGGCGGCCGGTGCGATCTCGGTCGGGGTGGCCAGCGGCCGTTACTC
>JAUZEM010000047.1 GCA_030839005.1 Actinomycetota bacterium
GGGCCGCGCGCGGGATGCCTGCACACAGCAGGCAGACTGTGCGGTCGGGGACCGTCCCCGAACCGGAGGCTGAAGAGATGCCCACGCTCGACCAGACCACCCTGCACAGTCCCGTCGTCGTCAAACAACTCGAGAAGCGCGCGTCGGACTTGCAGTTGCGCGTCGCCGACAGGATTACGGCGTTCGCGGGCTCGATGAACTTCGTCTACATCCACGCGGCGCTGTTCGCGCTCTGGATGCTGGTATTGGAGAAGAGCCCGTGGCCGACGCTCACGCTCGTGGTGTCGCTCGAAGCCATCTTCCTCTCGACCTTCGTCATGATCGGCCAGAACCGCCAAGCCGCGTTCCAGCAGGCGAAGGCCGACCACGACTATGCCGAGGAGGAAGCGCTGCTCAAGGAGAACACCGACCTCACCCGCACGATTCAAACGCTCACCCTGGAGCTGCACGAGCGGCTGTGTGGGCCGGCGTCCAACGCCGACGCGTGATCGCGGCGCGCACGCAGCGCTCGAATACCACTGCGGCGGCCGCGACGATCACGCCCACCACGCCGTCGAGCCAATAGTGGTTGCCGGTCACCACGACGACGACCATCGTGACGATGGGATGGGCGAGCGCGATCCAGCGCCAGCGCGTCGTCGTCGCGACCACGATGGTCACCCCGATGATCGCAGCCCACGCGACGTGTACAGAGGGCATGGCCGACAACTGGGCCGGGCCCGACTTGCCGAACGCGGGGTAGACGGTCTGGCCGAAGAGCGCGGGCGTGTCGACGATGTGCAGCGCAGGCACCAACCGCGGCGGCGCGACGGGGATGAGCTGGATCGCCAGGCACCAGAGGGTCGTCAGCGCGATGACATTCCGGACCGCGGGGTAGTGGTCGCGGTGGCGGAACCAGAGCCAGACCAAGAAGACGCCCATCGACGGGATGTGCACCGTGGCGTAGAAGACGTTGCACGCCTGGATCAACGGCGAGCTCTTGAGGAACAGGTGCTGCAGGCCGTGCTCGTTCGGAAGGTGCATCGCGCGTTCGAGGTCCCAGACCCGCTGGCCCGCGTGGATCGCACCGTTCACCTTCAGCACCGAGATCGTTCCGACGACGCGCCAGAGCGCGTAGAGGACGAGCACGATCGCGAGCTCGCGCGCCAACGGCGCGACCCGCGTCAGCCAGCGTTGTCGCGACGCGCGCGCGGCGATACCCGCAGTCCCGAGCACGGCCCCGGCCTCGACCGCGACGTTCCACGGCATCCATCCGAGGCTCACGCTTCCGCTTCCGCTTCCGCCCGCTCGTACGCGCGCGCGACGTGGCCGCGCAGCAGGTCGATCGTGCGCGCGAACGCCACCTCGACACCCCAGGGGTCGAGCTCGACCCAGTCGGGGTCGAGCTGCGCGTCGAGCGGCCGCGCGCTACGGAGCCCGCCGGGCGACAGCGCGCTCCGGACTACGAGCCACGAGGTACCGGCCGCCGCCGCGATCGGCCGGCCCTTTGGATGCTGGATCACCGGACAGCCGGCGACGAATCGGCGCCGCGCGTGGCCGATCGGTCGCGCGATCTCCGCGAGCCGGGCGACGAGGTCGGGGTGGCAGCGCAGCTCGCCGATCGGCAGGTCGGGCGCCCAGCCGCGCCCGGGCTCGTGGTCGGCACGCGCCAGCCATTCCAGCAGCGCCGGCTCGAGCCGCGTCGGCTCATGGTTCACGGTTCACGCGGGAGGCCGAGGATCTTTTCTCCGAGAATGTTGCGCTGCACTTCGCTCGTCCCTCCGCCGATCGTCAACGCGCGCGCGTACAGATAGCCGTACTGCCAGCCCGCGCGGTCGGGCTCGCCGTACGGCCCTCGGTCGGAGCACAGGCCGTACGCACCCGCGAGCTCCATCGCCGTCGCCATCACGTGCTGACCGTGCTCGTCGGAGAGCGCCTTGCGGACCGACGCCTCGGGGCCGGGTTCGAGCCCGCGCACGCGCGCGGAGACGGTGCGCAGACGGATGAGGCGCAGCACTTCGGCCTCGACGTAAAGACCGGCGAGCCGCTGCCGTAGCAGCACGTCACGCGTGCCGCCGTGATCGCGGACGAGCTGGAGCACGTCGTTCGCGGTCGGCCCGCGACCCCAGAGCGCGCCCTCACCCGACAGCGAGACGCGCTCGTTGCCGAGCGTGACCTTCGCGAGTCGCCAGCCGTCGTGCTCCTTGCCGACGATGTTGGCTGCGGGAACGCGTACATCGTTGAAGAACACCTCGTTGAACTCGTGGGTGCCGGTCATCTGCACGATCGGTTTGACCTCGATGCCGGGGGAGTGCATGTCGACGACGAAGTAGGTGATGCCGTGATGGGCATCGGCCCCGGGATCGGTGCGTGCGAGGAGGATGCCCCACTGCGCGACGTGGGCGAGCGTCGTCCAGACCTTCTCGCCGTTCACGACGAATTCGTCACCGTCGCGCGCCGCGCGGGTCGTCAGCGACGAGAGGTCGCTCCCCGCGCCGGGCTCGCTGAACAGCTGGCACCAGATCTCGGAGCCGTCGAGCAGGCCGGGCAGCCACCTCTGCCTCTGCTCGTCCGTGCCCGCGACGAGCAGGGTGGGGCCGGCCCAGCCGATGCCGATCGGATTGACGGGCCGGGGCACCTTCAGCTCGCGCATGAGCTCGTCGAGCTCGAGCTGTTCGGCCGGTCCGGCGGCGAGGCCCCAGGGCTCCGGCCAGTGCGGTGTGACGAGGCCGGCGCGCGCGAGGCGGGTGTTCCAATCGGACGGATAGGTGCCGTCCGCGGCGTATTTGCCGACCAGCGCACGCAGGCACTCCGCCGGGGAAAGCGTACGCGGGAAAGCCACGAGCGCGAACCTATTTCATCCACACCGATGATTCGCTCCGAACTTCACGCGTGCGAAGCGAGGGCCCGAGGCCGGCCACGATGTCGGACGCGCAGCGCGGCGCGGCCGCGGATGGTGACCTGGCCCGTGTGGTCGCAGAAGGCGACCGGCTCGCGCTGGGCGAGCTCTACTCCCGGCACGCGGGCCCGTGCTTTGCACTCGCGCGGCGCGTCCTTGCCGATCGCGTGCTCGCGGAGGAGGTCGTGCAGGAGGTGTTTCTTCACCTGTGGCGCCGGCCCGAACGGTTCGATCCGAGCCGCGGCTCCATGCGCTCCTTCCTGTTCGCTCAGGTGCACGGACGTTCGGTCGACCTGCTGCGCGCGGAGACGGCGCGACGCGCGCGCGAGCAACGCGAGGCGTTTCGCAGCCCGACGATCGACGTCGATCTGGAGCGCGCCGTCGCCGAGCTCAGCGAGGGTGAAGCGGTCCGGCGCGCGCTCGCGGATCTCTCCGAAGGCGAACGCGGGGCGATCGAGCTCGCGTACTTCGGCGGGCACACGTATCGCGAGGTCGCGGTGTTGCTCGAGCTCCCGGAAGGAACGGTGAAGAGCCGGATCCGCTCGGGGTTGCTGCGGCTGCGCGCCGCGCTGATCGACGCGGGGGTGAACGAGTGAACGTGCCGGCCCCGAACGATCCCGAGCTCGACGCGCTCCTGGGCGCCTACGCGCTCGACGCGTTGGATACGGACGAACGGATCCGCGTCGACGTCTACCTCGCCGGCAATGCCCGCGCTCGCGACGAGGTCGACGAGCTGCGCGAGAGCGCGGCGTCGCTCGCGCTGGCTCCCGTCGACGATGCGACGGCGCCCCCCGAGCTCTGGGACCGCATCGCGCGCACGATCCAGGACGACCTGGCTCCCGAGATCGGGTCCGGCGGCGATACGGGCGGCGCCGACCTCGCGGCGCGCCGAACCCGGCGTCTGGCACGCAGTGTGCGCTGGGTGTCGCTGGTGGCCGCCGCGGCAGCAGTGGCCGCGGCTTTGCTCGCCGCGCAGGTGATCTCGCTGCACCACCGCCTCGACGACGCGCGCACGACGGGGGAGAAGGACGCGGCGGCAGCCTTCGTACGGGCCGGACGCGCGGCCGGTGCCCGCCAGGTCGCGTTGGCACCCGCGCACGGTGCCGCGGTCGCGCGGGTCGTCCTGCTGCCCGACGGCAGCGGCTACGTGAAGAACGATGGTCTCGCGCGCCTCGATGCCGAGCACACGTACCAGCTGTGGGCGCTCACGGGCACCGCCGATCGAACCGTCGCCATCTCGGCCGGCGTGCTCGGCCCGAACCCGAACGCGGCCGCATTCCGGACGTCGCCCGATGTCCACGGCTTCGCGATCACCGTCGAGCGGTCCCCCGGCGTCGCGCAGCCGTCGCAGACGCCGTATGCCAGCGCCACACTGACGTGACCGCGAGCCGCTCCACCCGCGCGACGATGGTGCGTGCCCGTCGCGGTCCCATTCGGTGTTTACGTCCACATCCCGTTCTGCGCGTCGCGTTGTGATTACTGCGACTTCGCGACGTGGACGGATCGTGAACATCTGATCGATGCCTATGTCACCGCGTGCGTGACGGACCTCACGCGCCGGCGGGTCTCGGGTCTGCCCGTCGCGACCAGTGTTTTCTTCGGCGGTGGAACGCCGTCGCTGCTTGCGGCGGAACAGCTCACGCGGATCCTCGACGCCGTCGAGCGCACGGAGGGCGCCGAGGTCACCGTCGAATGCAACCCCGACAGCGTCGATGCCGCCAAGCTCGGCGCCTACCGCCGGTCCGGCGTGAGTCGGTTGAGCCTCGGCGTGCAGTCCATGGTGCCGCATGTGCTCGCGGCGCTCGGGCGCACGCACGATCCCGCGAACGTGCGCCGCGCCGTCGCACTTGCTCGGGACGCGGGGTTCGCGCGCCTCAGCGTCGATCTCATCTACGGCACACCCGCCGAGTCGCCTGACGACTGGCAACGCTCGCTCGACGGTGCGCTCGCGCTCGGCGTCGACCACGTCAGCGCGTACGCGCTCACCATCGAACCCGCGACGGCGCTCGGTCGCCAGGTCGCGGCCGGCGCGCCCGCGCCCGACGACGATCTCCAGGCCGACGCCTACGTGCGCGCCGACTCAGTGCTCGCGGCGGCCGGACTCGAGTGGTACGAGGTGTCGAATTGGGCCCGGCCGGGCGAGGGGTGCCGCCACAACGAGCTCTACTGGACGGGAGGCGAGTACGTCGGGATCGGTTGTGCCGCCCACGGACACACGGACGGGCGCCGGTGGTGGAACGTGCGTACGCCCGAGCGGTATATCGCCGCCATCTCCGGCAGCGCCTCGGCCATCGCGGGTTCGGAGGAGCTCGATCCCGAGACGCGCGCCGAAGAGGCGTTCTCCCTCGCGCTGCGGACGCGTGCCGGTGCGGTGGCGAACGACCGCGCCGCGGCGGTCGTCTCCGACCTCGCCGGCCAGGGGCTGCTCGAGCGAGGCCTGGTCGAGGAGCAGGGCGCGCGGATCGTCCTCACCCGCCCCGGTCGCCTCCTCGCTTCCGACCTGACCGCCCGGCTCCTCCTGGCCGGAGCGGCGTCGTCGGGTTCCGGGCCGGGGCCGGGTCACCCTGCCGCCCTGGCACTCGGTACGATTGAGTGCTAACCGTGCGGACGCAGCGGAGAAGGATATGAGCGAGCTCGACGAACGCAAGGCGGCGGTGCTGCGCGCGATCGTCGAGCAGTACGTGGACACCGCCCAGCCGGTGGGCTCGCAGACGGTGACGAGCATGACCGGCCTCGGGGTCTCGGCCGCGACGGTTCGCAACGAGATGTCGTTGCTGGAGCGGGAGGGTTACATCGCCCAGCCGCACCCGTCGGCCGGGCGGGTACCTACGGACCGTGGCTACCGGTACTACGTCGACCACCTCGCGGGCGCCGGTCAGCTTCCTGCAATAGAGCGCCGCCGGATCGTCGAGTTCTTCAGCAGCGCCACGTTCGCGATGGACCAGCTGCTGGCCCAGACGAGCCAGCTGCTCGCCGGGGTCACGGCGCACGCGGCGGTCGTCGTCGGTCCCGAGCTGCAGGCCGTCGTGGTGCGCGCCGCGAACCTGGTGCTGTTGCAGTCGCGTGTTGTGCTCGCGGTCGTCGTGCTCTCGAACGGTTCGGTCGAAAAGGAGGTCGTGGTCTTCGACGCCGACGTCACTGACGACGACGTGGCCGAAGCCAGCGCGCGTTTCGCGCGTCAGCTCGGTGGCCGCCGATTGGCCGATGTCTCGGCTCCCGTGGTCGAACGCGCCGCGGGCGACCGCGCCACCGCCGATCGAGTCTCCGATATCGTCAACGCGTCGCGCGCCGCGCTCCAGACCCGATTCGATCAGCACGAGAACGAGGCGCTCTATGTCGGTGGGACCAGCCTGCTCGCGGCGGAGCACGATGCGTTCGTCACGACCAGTACCGCCCGACTGCTCGAGCTCCTGGAACAGCACGTCGTGCTCGCGTCGTTGATGCGCGAGCTGCTCGGGCCCGGACTCACGGTGAGCATCGGCTCCGAGAACGCCAGTGTCGACCTGCGCGAGTGTTCTCTCGTGCTCGCGCCGTATCTCGTCGAGGGTGAGCCGGCCGGTACCGTCGGAGTGCTCGGCCCCACCCGTATGGACTACCGCAAGGCGTCGGCCGCGGTCTCGACCGTCTCGCAACAGCTCGGACGCCAGCTCTCGCGATGAGACGCACATGAACTACTACGAGGTGCTCGGCGTGTCGTCCGATGCGACGGACGACGAGATCAAGAAGGCGTTCCGCGCGCTCGCCCGCAAGTACCACCCGGACGCGAACCCGGACGACGCGGCCGCGGTCGAGAGCTTCAAGGAGATCAACGACGCGTACGAGACGCTGCGCGACCCGGAGCGGCGTCGCCGCTATGACATGTTCGGACCCGAGGGCGCGAATGCCGGTCCCTTCGGCGCGGGCAGCCCGTTCGACGCGGGCGCGTTCGGTCTGAACGACCTGTTCGACGCGTTCTTCGGCGGGGGAAGCCCGCGCGGCCGTGGTGGGGCCGGTGCACGCGGACCCGACGCCGAGACGGTGCTCGATCTCACCCTTGCCGACGTCGTGCTCGGCGCGCGCAAGACCCTCGATCTGCAGATGCTCCTGGAGTGCGAGCGCTGTTCCGGAACCGGCTGCGCGCTCGGGACCCATCCCGACCGGTGCCCGGCCTGCGACGGCAGCGGCGAGGTCCGCCAGGTGCGCCGCTCGCTGCTGGGCCAGATCGTCACCGCGGGTCCGTGCGGTGCGTGCGGCGCGAGCGGCCAGGTGATCCCAAACCCGTGCGAAGCCTGTGGCGGCGCGGGCCGGGTCAGCGGGAGGCATTCGATCGAGGTCGACGTCCCGCGCGGCATCGACGATGGTCAGCGGCTGCGCCTCTCCGGCCGGGGGCCGGCGGCGCCCCGGGGCGGGCCCGCGGGCGACCTCTACGTGGCCGTCCGAGTCGCGCGCCACCCCGATCTCGAACGTCGGGGCGACGAGCTCTGGTACCGGTTGCCGATCTCGATCGCACAGGCCGCGCTCGGGACGCAGGTCGAGATCACGACGCTCGACGGTCCCCGCGAGATCGACGTTCCGGCGGGGACGCAACCCGGCACGCTGATCCGTTTGCGCGGGCTCGGCGTGCCGTCGCTGCGAACCACCCGCCGGGCGGACCTCGTCGTCGAGGTCCGGGTCGCTGTGCCCACGCAGCTGCGCGAGGAGGAGGCCGAGTTGCTCGCGGAGTTCGCCGAGTTGCGCGGCGAGACGGTGAGCTCGGCGCACGAAGGTCTCCTCGCACGCATCCGGTCGGCGTTCAAGCCGTGACTGCCGAGCCGTGACTGCCAAGCCGTGACTGCCAAGCCTCCGGCCCGCGACCCGGCCGACGCGAACGCAGTTGCGCACGTCTTCGTCGAGGCGCTCGACGATCGGTGCGAGATGACCGGCGCGGACGGGCACCATCTGCAGCGGGTCCGGCGGCTCGCGCCGGGGGAAATGGTCACCGCGGCCGATGGCTCCGGCGCGTGGCGAGGCTACGAGGTGATCGAGGTCGCGACCGGGCGGCTGACGCTCGAAGCGCGCGACGACCTGCAGTTCGCGTGCGCGCCGCGCGTCGCAGTGTCGCTCGCGGTCGCGCTGACGAAGGGCGGGCTCGACGACGTCGTGGCCGCGGTGACGGAGCTGGGCGTCGGGCGCGTGACCCCGGTCCGCACCTCCCGCGCGGTCGTGCGCTGGGACGAGGGCCGGGCCCGGCGCGCCGTCGCGCGACTTCGTTCCGTGGCTCGCGCGTCCGCCATGCAGAGCCGCCGGGCGCGCATCCCGATCGTCGACGAAGTGGTCGCGCTGTCGGCCATCGTCGAGCGGTCCGGACTCGTGGTCGCCGCTCGCGACGGCGTCCTGGCGTCGCAGCTTCCCGCGCCCGGCGACGACGGATGGACCGTGCTCGTCGGTCCGGAGGGCGGCCTCGCGCCGGACGAGCTCGCGGCACTCGAGTCCGCGCCGCGACTCCGCTTGGGTCCGCACGTGCTTCGGACCTCCACGGCCCCCGCGGCGGCGGTCGCGGTTCTCTCCGCGGAGGCGGCGCGTCTGCTTCCAGAGTGAGCCGAGTGGCCAGTGTGGCGCTGCCCGACATCTGTTGGCGGATGTTGGAAGCGATGGGAAGCATGACTTTCACGGAGCGTGCTGTTATCATGAATTCGTCGTAGTCTGCATTGCACGCAGACTGCGCGAAGTGGGACGAGGCAGACGCCACGTCCGGGGCGAGGGAGCAGCGAGTTGGCGAACAGTGGGGCGCGGGTCGGCGAACGATTGCGAGCCATCCGGCGCCAGAAGGGTTTGTCGCTGCACGACGTCGAGGCGCGCTCGAGCCTCGAGTTCAAGGCGTCGGTGCTCGGCGCGTACGAGCGCGGCGAGCGTGCGATCTCGGTGCCGCGGCTGCTTCGGCTCGCCGAGATCTACGAGGTACCGGCCGACCAACTGCTGCCGCGTGAGCTCGAGGGCGAGATCAGCCTCGTCGAGACGGGCAACACGAACGGCATGGATCCGAACGCCAAGTTCACCATCGACCTGGTGCGCCTGCACGAGCTCGACGAGCCCGACGCCCACATCCTGGATCGGTTCGCGACCTCGCTGCAGCGCGAGCGCCAGGACTTCAACGGCCGCATGCTCACGATTCGCCGTTCCGACCTCCGGGTCCTGGCGTCGTGCATGGGCCGGACCGTGGAAGAGCTCGGCTCCCGGCTCGAGCAGCTCGGCCTCCGGGCCGCCGCCGCGGCGGGTTAGCGCCTCGCGCGTCGCGAATCGAGCGCTCGGGAGTTCGCGAGCTCGGGCCTTTC
>JAUZEM010000252.1 GCA_030839005.1 Actinomycetota bacterium
TCGTGACCGCATCTCCGGTCATGAACCATCCGTCGGCTGTGAAGGGACTCGGCGCGTTGAGATATCCGAGCATGGCCGAAGGAGTCCGAATCTCGAGCAGTCCCTCGATGACGCGCGTCTCGATCCCCTCACCGCCGACACGCATCCAAAGCGATTCGTCGTCGCGCGATCGCGACCGAAGGATGCCCAGCTCCGCGAGCCCATAGGTTTGGAGCAGCCGGACCGACGGCATCTGCGCGTGCAGCCGGGTCAGTGTCGTCTGCGACATCGGCTCGGTCCCGTAGGTGATGAGCTGCAACGAGCGCACGTCGTGCCGACGATGGGCCTCCGACAGGAGAAGCAGGTTGAGGAACGTCGGGGTCGTCGGGAGAAGCTGCGCGCGATATTCGTCGATCGCGGCGCAGACCGAGTCGGGATCGCGCCCGGCGGGCACGACGAGTGCACCGTGGTTCGAGAGCGTGTGGCACAACGTGTTGATGCCGCCGATGTGATCGAACAGGAGAAAACTGACGGTTCGGTACGACGGCCGACCGGTCTGGAATTTCTCGAGGAGTGATTCGAAGTCGTGAACGGCTGCCTTCGGTGGACCGGATGTTCCGGAGCTGAAAAGAACCAATCCCGGATGCCGATGGCGTCGCAGCTCCCGGTAGTGATCATGGTCGGCGACGGCTCCCGTCGAGCTCGCGGTGAACCGGTCCCCGGCGCCACATCGGACCACGGTCTGCACCTGCGCGATCTGGAGGAGCTGGGAAGTATCGGCACGGGTAGCCGCGTACAGGGGGACCACGATGCAGTCGCGATCGATCAAGGCGAACAGCATCGCGACCGCCGCCTCCGAATAGTCCGCCGCGAATCCCACAACCTCTCCGGCTTCGATCGACGCCGACTCGAGCCAACGCGCGGCGCGCTCCCGGCTCGCCGTGAGATCCTCGTAGCTGCACGAGCCGGCCGCACCGACGATGGCTTCGGACGAGCCGCCGGCGGCGAAGCGCTCTCGGAAGAAGTCCGCCGCGCGCATCACACGCCGCCCAGATAGATGGTTTGGGCGGTGACGGAATCGCTGGCCTTGCTCACGAAGAAGTCGATGACATTTGCCACGTCGGCGACGGTCGACTTCCGAGGCGGCAACAGGCGTTGCAGCAACGCATTCATGGCCGCGTCGGGCACGCCCCCGATGAGGTCCGTGTCGATTGGACCGGGACCGACCGCGTTGACCGTGATCCCCATCGGAGCGAGCTCTCGCGCCAGAACCTCCGTCAGGGCGACGACGCCCGCCTTGCTCGCGATGTACGCCGCCTCACCGGCGAGGTGCAGCCGGACTGCGACGGTCACGACATTGACGATCCGTCCGGCACGCCGGCGCATCAGCCTCGCCGCCTCTCGACAGGCGATGAACGTCCCGGTCAGGTTGGTCGTGAGGATCCGCTCGAGCGTCTCGGTCGGCGTGAGCAAGGCTAGGTTCATCGACGCAATACCGGCGTTGTTGATCAGGACGTCGAGATGGCCGAACTCGTCGCGAGTTTCGCCGAACATCTCGAGCATCGCGACCTCGTCGCCGACGTCGAGCACATGGTGGCGGTAGCGCGGCGATTCCAAGTCGGTCGGCCGGCGGCTGCAACCGATGACATGCGCACCGCCCGCGAGAAAGTGCTCGGCGAGCCCGCGCCCGAGTCCCCGCCGTGTCCCGGTGATGAGAACAACGCGCGCGTCATCCATGGTCACGACGATCAATCCATGGATGCTTCGACATAGGCGACCAGACTCTCCAGCGTTCGAAACGGGCTGCGCTCCTGAGACAGCGCGCGGTCGTTCACGAGCTCGAGCGTGACACCAAGTCGCTCATGGGCGAGGGCCTCGATCTCGAGGATGAGCGAGACGAAACCGAGCGAGTCGAGCTTTGCTCCGGGACCCATCAGCATCTCGTCCGGACGCGCCTCGATCCTCATCTCCGGCTCGAGATCCTCGTTCGTGCGCGCAACCGCTTCGTACACCATGCTCCGGACACCGTCGTGCGACGATGGCAAGGTCATCGCCCGAGCTTCCCGGCGGAAGTGGTGTCACGCCGGTATATCCCCATCACGCTCAGCCCGAACGGAAAGCGAACCCGCCTCGCGGCCAAGCGCTCGACGTGCAGCACCCCGCGCATCGCCCGATCGATGATGCGCCCCGGGGCCAGTTGCCTCGCGATCGCGCTCGTCGCCTCATCCGCGCGGCGACGCCGCCCCAGCCGATACGGAGCCGCACGGCTCATCGCGGCGGGCACAACCAACGAGGCGAAGAGGTACCGCGACATCGCGCGGCCGAAGCCGCATGCCTTCATGAACGCGTCGAGGTCCTTTTGGCCGTACCTGCGATGGTGACCGGCCACCTCGTCTGCCTCGCTCCACAACGCCTGCAGCGCAGGCACCGTGAGGGCGACGATACCACCGGGCTCGAGCACGCGATGGACCTCCATCATCAAAGGTCGAGGATCTCGTATGTGCTCGATGACGTCGAACAGGCCCATGACGCGCAAGCAGCCGCTCGGAAGCCTGAGCCCTTCGAGCGAACCGCAGAAGACCGCGTCGCATCCTTGTCGAGCGATCGCTTTCGCACCTTCCGCCAATGGCTCGACCGCGACGACCTCCTTACCGGCGCGCGCGAGCCGCGTAGACATCGAACCGGTCCCGGCTCCCACATCCCAGACCGACGTCACCCGCGTCACGCTCGCAAGCGCGTGAACGACCTCCTCTGCTCGGTGGTCGAACCAGTAGCCCTTGCCACCGTCGAGACCGAGCGTTCTCAAGCCGGCCTCTGTGTACTCGACATCGATGCGATCGTTGACAAAGCGCACTCCGTCGACAAGTGGGCCGAGCGTTTCCGGCCGCCAACCGAGCCGGCCGAGACGCTCCAACTCCGCTGATCCTTTTGTGAGCACTTCAGATCCACCCCGCGACGTGCGACCGCTGGTCGGATCACGCTACCGGGCACCCGATTCGTACTGCCATGGCATCAATCGTGTCGCGCGACATGCCTGCTCTGCCGGTGGTTGCTTGTTCCGGACTTCCCTGACAATCTCACCGAATGGGCGCGGCACTACGGACTCGGGCGGGTCTTGGAATCGTGCGGCGGCGCGGAGCTCGAGTGTGATTCCCGAAGCGGACCGATCGGAAGCGGAGGGTAGTCGCAGGATTGCACCGAGATCTCGCACCGCGGGCGCCGTGATCTGTGGAACTGGTGCGGTCCTTTCGGTGGCCTTTTTCCCAACGCTGTTCATACACTGGGGATCGGGTTTCGGGGCTCTGAGTGCGGGCAACGACGACGAGGGAATGTTCTTAGTTTCCTTGAGGCAGTTCCTCGATCACGGCAGCCTCTACCGACATACCTGGTCCGGTTATGGCCCGTTCTATTATTCGTTCGTCGGCCTCATCTACCGGCTCACGGGCCAGGAGCCGACACTGCAAAACGGTCGGCTTCTTGCGCTGGCGTTCACCGCCGTGTCCGCAGCGGTCTTCGCCGCCGCGGTGTGGCGCGTGACAAGGAGCCTGCCG
>JAUZEM010000093.1 GCA_030839005.1 Actinomycetota bacterium
CAGTAAACGTCTTGCACCAAGCGGTCAGTTGACCATGAGTGTTCAGTGGCGAGCATGCGTGTTGCTGCGCATTCCGAGCTATCCCGGATCGTCGGCGAAGCTGTGCGCCGAAGGCGCGGAGGTTGGCGATGAACGGCGACTCCGGTGAGTTCGAGTGGCCGCGTCGCCGCGCATGAAATGGTCAACCGCGACAGAGTGGCAGCCTCTGGTGATTCCAAGGAGCCTGCGGTCAGCGAGTGAAGGGCGGGACCAGTGGTCCCGCCCTTCACTGGACTCGCGTCGAGCGTCCTCGTGATCAGGAGTGCACACAGCTCGACTGGATGGTGTTGCTGGTCTGGCTGTTGTTGTACAACGTGATCTGGCGGTACTGCTGTAGCTGGAAGACCAGTTTGGTGGTGGTTCCGTTGGCGTTGTACCACCAAATCTCTTGCTGTGTCGCGTAGACGTGGGAGCCGTTCAAGTTCGAAAAGGTTGTCCTTGCGGCGTGGAACGGAGTGCTGTCGGATGCGAGGGTCCATGGGCTGAACTGGCCGTAACTGACGATCTGGTTCGTGGTGCGATCGACGAGGCGGGCACGCGAAGCGACGTAGCCGTAGTCGACCCCGGCGGTCAGGTTCTTCGCGTACACCCAGGGGGCGTCCGCGTCGGCAACCAGCGGACTGGCTTCGTAGTAGTTCCCGAGGAGGGGGTCGAGCTGCAGGTAATGGTTCGTAATGCAGCGGGTCTCACCAATCGCGAACGTGACGTACGGTGCGGTGTTGTTGGTCTGGCTCACGAGCGAGATCGCAGGGTAGGGAACGGCCGCACTGGCGGGTGCCGCGGTAATCCCGAGAACGCTCACCATTGCGACCGCGCCAGAGATCACGACGGCGAGCTTGTGGGTGAAGAAGTTCATGTCGATTCTCCTTGTTGAGGGGCCACACGGTTGCGAACCTCTGCGCCCAGCATCCGCCGGGGGCCCGGCCCGCCACCGTGCCCGGACCGACGCCCCGAGTGTGCGCGAGCAAACACAGGCCGCGTGCCAGACTGCGCCGCATCTTCGACGCGGGACCGGAGCCATGGCGTTCGACGCGTTCATCTCTTACTCGCACGCGGCAGACGGCCAGCTCGCGCCCGCGTTGCAGCGGGCGATTCAACGCCTCGCCAAGCCCTGGTACCGCGCTCGCGCGCTGCGGGTGTTCCGCGACGAGTCCGCGTTGTCGGCGAACCCGCACTTGTGGTCGTCGATCCAGCGCGCCCTCGACGAGTCCGAGTGGTTCGTGTTGCTGGCCTCCCCCGACGCTGTCACATCCGAATGGGTGAACCGCGAGCTCGACTATTGGCTGTCGACCGAGTCACCCGACCAGATCTTGGTCGTTGTTACCGACGGGACGTGGGAGTGGGATGCTCATGCGCAAGCGTTGACGGGGACGGCGGTCCCACCCGCGTTGCGTGACGCGTTCGGCGACGAACCGCGACACGTCGACCTGCGCTGGGCGCGCACCGAGACCGACCTCGACATGCACCACACGCAGTTCCGCGACGCTGTCGCGCAGCTCGCGGCGCCGATGCACGGCATCGCCAAAGACGACCTCGACAGCGAAGACGTCCGCCAACACCGCCACGCCCGGCGCCTCGCCCGCGGCGGCGTCACCGTCCTGGCCATCCTTGTCGTCATCTCGCTCGTCACAACTGCGTTCGCCGTCTTCCAACGCCACGATGCGGTCATTCAACGCAACCACGCGACCGAACAGGCGAGCGTCGCGGCAGCGCAGCGTCTTGCCGCGCTGGCGACCACGAAGTTGCCGACCCACGGGGATCTCGGGTTACTACTCGCGACCGAGGCCTTTCACCGTTCGGATTCCGTTACGACACGTGCTGCATTGTTCGGCGCTCTCACAGCGATGCCGCAACTCGTCGAGTTCCTACCAGGACCTCGTGACGGGACCGTGAGTGTCGTCTCACCCGACGGTCGATTGGCGGCGGAGGGAACGAGCGACGGATCACTTCGGTTCTGGGATCTCACGCGACCGTCAGTGAGTGCAGTGACGGCGCCGCCGCCCAACGAGCTGCGCAAGCGTTCGGCGGCCAGACCACCCGGGACCGGCTCGGACTCCCCCGCCATCGCGGTGCCGGACTCGTCGACAATGGCGGTCACGGCGATGAGCTTCGATCGGAATGGTGACCGCTTGTTCGCCCTCTACGGGGACGGTTACCTGCAAGTGTGGGACGTGGTGACGCACCGACCATCGGCTCGGTTGTTCACGCTTGGCGCATCCGGAAGCACGTCGACCGCCGTCGGTTCCGACATCGAACGTTACGTTGCTCCGCCGGACATGGCCATTGCGGTGAGTCCCGATGGCCGGAGGTTTGCCGTGACCGGGGTGGAGGTCACGACGGTCAGCGAGTGGGACAGCCACAGCGGAGCACTCATCGGCACGACACCGCCGCTCGTACCCGGCGCGACGGATCCGCGGGTGTTTCGCGGTGTTGCGTACGCCGAGGACGGACGGACGTTGTACGTGTGGGGATCGTGCAACCCGACCATCACGAGTTTCTCGCTTGGCGGCAGCACGCCGGCCTGTCCGAGCCGTTGGCAGGGCTTGCTATCGCTTGCATCGCCGCTCAACCAGCCGCTGCCGCAGTTCTTGCCCGTCGTGCATACCTCGGCCGCGCAGGTTCAGGTGCCCCGCATCGCCATTGCCGAGGACCGGTCCGGTCGTCACCTCCTGCTAGCTGGCGGTCGCACTGCGCAACACCCCACGCTTTCACAGTTAGACAACATGCAGATACTCACCCAGTTCGAGACCGGCGCCTACAACGACGTCGCCATGAGCCACGACGGGAGCGTGGTGGCGTTGGCCGACAGCGACGGGACGATCACGATCTGGAGCCCCTCAGCACAACATCAACTCGAACCGCCGTTGCTGGGACAGGGTGGCGAGGGCCGAAGCGTGTCGCTTTCCGACGATGGGCAGATCCTCGCATCGACCGCGTTCGACGGCTCGACCGCGATCTGGGACCTGTCGGGAGCCGGGGCATTGGCACTCGGTCCAGAGGTCGCGTCTGCGGCGCGCGGCGTGCCTGTCGGGAACGTGTACACCGTGGGTGCGCTGGACGGCGACGGCTCGCGGTTGGCGGTCGCAAGCGCCAACAAGTACGAGACTTGGAAGGTTGCCGATACCGCGGCCGGTTTCGCCCGCATCGCGGGAACCCGACCGTTGCCGAACCCGTCCGCACTCGCCGAATCCGACCCCAGCGTTCTCGCCTACGAGGGCGATCAAGTCGTCCTCAAACTCGCACCCGCGACGCGCAGTGACCGCGTCCACCTCGTTGCCGGCATCAACCCATCGGGCGACGTCTCCATCGTCGACACCCGAACCGCGCAGACCATCGGCAAGATCCCTGCGAGCAACCACGTCGCGACTGCGCTTGCGATCTCCGCTCTCGGCGACGAACTGGCCGTCGGCCGCGCGGACGGAACCATGGAGCGTTATGCACTCCCATCGCTGCAGCGCGTCGGCGTCGTTTTCGGTAGCCACACCTCACCGATCAAACAGATCGCCTACCAGCCAAGCGGCCAGCTCATCGCCAGCGGCAGCCCCTCCGCCGTCGACCTGATCGACAGATCGCTCGGAGAGATCGTCGCGACGATCGGTTACGCCACTGCGCGCACCATCGTGGACTCCGTCCTAGGGAACGCGGCGCCAAGCCTCGGAAACGGCGCGGTGCAGTTCGACGCTACTGGCCGTCACTTCCTTACGTCCGGTTTCGAAAGCAGCCGCCCGGCCCTCATGTGGTCAACAGTGCCAGCGGAATGGGCGCGCGCCGCGTGCCGCGCCGCACGGCGCAATCTGACGCGCACAGAGTGGACGCAGTTCCTCGGTTCGGGCGTGCCGTATGAGCGGACGTGTCCACAATGGCCGGCGGGACCGTAGGAATCGTGAACGAAAACGTGCTCTCCGATGCGCGGCGTGCGTCCGTGGGCTCGTATCGCGCCGGATCGGAGCGCGCTCTTCAGCTCATGACGGGGCCGCGCGCTCGCCATCCCAAGCGCGAGCATCCCCCGCCCGGGGGCGCCAAGCACACCTCCTGAGATACGAAAAGTAACGCTTTGCCAGCGCAAATCTTTTTGTAGCATCGTGCGAGAACCGCAGGCAGACCACCTGCGGCGGTTGCCCTCGGCGCCGTGTGGACCCCAGGGGCTGAAGCGCAGGGCGCGCCCGGTTGCATGGAGTCGCAGCGTCCTAGCTCGTCGAGAGTCGACGCGTCGCTAAGGGCACCGACGAGAGCCAGCAAGTCGGCGCACCGATGTGGAGCCTCCTTCTCCGCCTTGCTGGCAGACGCTGTTGCGCTTTGACGTGTGACGATCGGATCCGACGTCACTTGCGACGGCCATCTCAGCTCGGAGTCGTCGACGAGATCCTCCGCGTCGCCCACGGGGCTCGGCCGTGTGTCCGTGACGGACTGCCGAGGCACTTGGAGAGGGCGACGATGACTTACGACGCGTTCGTGTCGAGCGAAGGACGGCTCGCGGCTTTCGTTACTTAGTGCTTGCATGGTGCATGGAGTACGTCTAGCGTCCGCTCCCGTTTGACGTGGAGTTGCGGCTTGGCACGATCGTGGCGGCTGCGTCTTCGAGAGGGCGGGACGGTATGGCAGGGCGGTTGGGGCGTGGCTCGTGGGCATGGCTTCTCGGGCTGCTTGTGAGCGCGTTGGCGTTCGCGTTTATCGTCAGCCCGGCTGCGGCCTCGACTGCGACCATCACGCTGAGCCCGCAGGTCGGTCCGCCGACGAAAACGGTCACCGTCACGGGGTCGGGTTTCGCTGCGACCGAGACGGTGATTATTACGTTCAATGGCACACAGAAGGCGACTGCAACGACAAACGCACTTGGATCGTTTACGGCGTCCTTCGCCGTTCCGAGTTCGGCGAAACCGGGGTTGTACAAGATAACTGCAACGGGGCAGACCAGTAGTGCGTCGGCTTCAGCGATGTTTCGTGTACGGACTGACTGGCCAATGTTTCATTTCGATGTGGCAGGCACGGGTTACAACCCGTACGAGAATGTCGTCGGGACGAGCAACGCCAAGAACTTGGTCAGGTTCGGTACCGGCGCTCTGTCGCCTCAGGAGCTGGAGGGTTCTTCCCCGGTTCTCTGGGGCGGCATGGTGTACGTCAAGGGGTACTACAACAAGTTGTACGCGTTCAGCGCGACATGCTTGAACCAGGCGACGACGTGCCAACCACTGTGGACCGCATCCGCTGCGGGAGGGGTGTCGGATCTTGCAGTGTCGCAGGGTGTCGTCTACGTCAGTAACAGCGACACTACCGGACTGGCGGCGTACGACGCGTTCGGCAGTAACACGTACTGTTTCGGCTCGCCGAGGACGTGCAATCCGAAGTGGATCGGGACGACGAAGTACAACGGCACCGCCGCCGCGTCACCGGTCGTGGCCAACGGGACGATCTACTTCCCCGGAGGGGGCCAGAATCGGACCTTGTATGCGTTCAGCGCGGCAGCCGGTTCGGCGAACTGTTCGGTCTCATCGACCGGGACCAAGACCTGCAATCCGTTGTGGTCTGCCGCAGTAGCCTCCGACATCTCCACACGACCGACTGTCGCGAACCACGTGATCTATGTCAGCGCAGGCAAGTTGTATGCCTTCACCGACGCGTACTCGAATCCCACGTACTGCAACGGCTCGCCCATCAAGACATGCACACCACTTTGGACAAGTACCACGGCCGCGAAAGACGGCGAACCTGCGGTCGGAAGCGGGACCGTCTACACCAACAGCGGGAACGGAATCCTCTCCGCGTTCAGTACCGCGGCCGGTTCCTCGTGTTCGGGTGCGCCACCTGCGAAGACCTGCGCTCCGCTTTGGAGCACCCAGATCGGATGGTCCTACGAGACGCCCGCCATCGCGGGCAGCGTCTTGTACACCAAAGGCGTGAACTCCTTCCTCAACGCCATCAGCTCAACCGGGACCCGGTTGTGGACCACCGCGCAGGGCGCAACTGGGCAAAACTCTACGCCCGCGGTCGCCCACGGAGTCGTGTACATCGGGGACAGCACCGGTCATCTCAGGGCGTATAACACCACCCGCACCACCGCCTGCACCGGAACAATCCCAACGTGCCCGGCCCTATTTGTTTCCTCGCAGATCGCAGCCAAGACATCGCCCATCATCGCTAACGGGGTGGTCTACAGCGTCGCCGCGAACCAAGTCGCGGCGTTCCACTTCTAACACAAGACCCCGCGGATTCAATGATGTCGCGTTCCGGACGATGATCGATCCGATCACGCCGGGACGTATACGCATTGCCGCGACTTTTACAATCGTCGCCAAGTTGAAGGCAAGATCGTCAGCGCAAATCGCTTTGTAGCATCGCGGGAGCACCGCAAGTCAGATGGCCTTTTGCGAACCGCCTCCTTGCGCCGCAGCTCCCGGAACGGCGCCGGGCACGGAACACCAAAAGAAGTTTTCGCAAGATCTTCAACCATGTGTCTCGTTCGGTTGTCGCCCAATGCCGTCGTGCGAGCGGTACCGCGGTCATGCGGGCCGAGGAGCAGCCGGTATGTGCCACTGGCAAAGCGTCGGATGTGCGCGTCGACACACTCGTCTCGGCAAGATCTGCCGGCAAGACATCCTCTGCTCGTTGCTGGAGCAGTTCTCGGCTCAGCGGGCGCGGCGTTGTAGGGCGGCGAAGTCGTGGATCTCGATGCGACCGCGCGCCATCTCGATGATTCCGGCGTTTTCGCCGACGCGTAACACCCGGTTTGTGGTGGGTCGCGTGCAGCCGCTCAGCTGGGCGAGCACGTCTTGTGTGATCGGAATCGTCGTCTCGGGTGTGTCGTTGGCGCCGAACACTTTTGTCATCTCTTCGAGGCGCCGCCAGACGCGTTTGTCGACCGGTACGTACATCGCTTCGACGACTTGTTGTGCGAGCCGTCGTACCTCGCTGACGAGCGCTTCGACGATGAGCGCTGAGATCTGCGGGTGCTCGTCTCGGAGGCCCGTGACCAGCTCACGGTCGATTGCGATCGTCTCGGCCGCGTCGAGTGCGGCGGCGGTCGCGTTGCGGGGACCGGGCGACACGACGGCGAGCTCGCCGAAGAACTCGCCGGGTCGCACGATGCGCATCGTGGCGATGTCGCCGAAGGGGGTGTGGATGCGTAGCGCGATGTGGCCTCGTGACACGAGATGGAGCGAGTCGCCGGGGTCGCCCTCGTGGAACAAGACCTCATGCCGCGCGAACCGTCGCCGTCGAGCGCGGGCGAGTAGCTCGCGGCGGTCGGGTTCCGACAACACGTCGAGCAGTGGCCAATCCACAGTTACTGCCTAGTCGCGTCTGTCGCGTCGTGCACGATCATGCGTGGCGCAGCCGGTACATGGGGATCGTCTCGAAGTCCTTGGCGGTCGTGACCTGCCCGACGTACTCGCAGCGGATGCCGGAGTTCGGTTCGAGCGCGAGGAGCGCGGCGAACGCGTCGGTGACGTATACCTCGCCGACGGGCGTTCGGGGCTCGATCCGGGCGGCCCGGGTCAGCTCGCGTCCCCAGTAGGTGAGTTCACCCTTGAACGGCTCGCGCAAATGCAACACGGGTCCGACGTGCGCGCCGATGCGCATGGCTAGGTCGAGCGGCAGTTCGGTGTCGGTCGTGTCGATCTGACCGATGGCGTGCTGGAGATCGAGCGCGCAGCGAGCCGCCGAGGGCACGTCGGCGAGCACCGCCTGGATCGCGTCGCCCCATGAGTTGTAGCCGAGCAATGCATCGCGATGGCGATCGAGGACCTGGGCGAGTGCGCCGAGCACGACGCGTACGTATACGGGAAAGTGCTCGTCGCGCAAGCCGCTGAAACCGGCCAGGTCGGTGAACAAGATGGCGTTGATCTCACGCGCCGACTCTGGCGCGGGATGCTGGTCTTCCGGCTGCGCAGGGCGTGGCGCGATCGGTATCACGTGAGTTGCGTGTCCGGAACGGCTCCATGCTTCGATGTCGCGCGCCGTGCCGGCGGTTTCCCGGGCGGGTTGTCCGTCCCACACCGCGAGCTGTTCGGCGTCGACGCCGAGGAATGCGGCCCGGTTGAGCGCATGGCCCATCGCAATGCGCGAGTTGTACCTGAACAGCTCGTCGTCGCCTGCGTAGGCGGAGTCGGATGCGTACGTCACCGTGGCCGCGCGGCCCAGGCAGTGATCGAAGCGCGCTTGCCAGGCTGCGCCGGCGGGCGCGACCGACACCTCCACGAACTCGTCGCGCCCGAACGGCAGCACCACGTGGAGCTCGATGGCGCGGGCGAGCAGCAGCTCGGCGATGATGATGTCGGCACCCGACGCCAGCGATCCGTAGGCGAAGCCGATGTTGCGCTGATCGAGGAACTGCCCAACCTGGGCTGCGACACCGTCGAGCGAGTGCGGGTCGCTGTTGATCAGGTGACCGCAGTAGTGCAACGCCGACGGCAGCTCGAGCAGGTCGGCGAGGTCGAGTGACATCCCGCGCGCCGCGCATACCACTCGGAGCTGGCGGCGGGTTGCGGCCCGGGCTCCGAAGTCGACCGGCTCGATCGCCGCCGCGGCGCGCAGCGCCTGGCGCGCCCGATCCGCGTCATTAAGAACGACCGCGGCCTCGGCCTCCGTCGCCAGCCGCCAGTACGGATCGTTTTCTGGCATCGTCTGCCGGTCGAGGGTCCGCTCCGCGAGCCGCCGTGCGCGGGGCTCGTCTCCTCCGATCAGCCACAGAGATGCGGCGTTCACGCACGAGTAGGAGCGGTTGTACCGGTTGGCGACGGTTTCGTAGAGCTCAGCGCCCGCACGCGCCCGGCTCGCACGCTCGGGGCCGTCGCACGCGAGCGCCTCGTCCTTCGTCAGGCGCGCGACGAGCGCGTCGGCGTCCTCACGCAGTTGGAGGGTCGCCGCCTCCGACGTCGCCACGCGGCGACGAAGCTCGATTGCCTCGACGCCCGCCTGTTCCGACGCTCCCGAGCGCGCCAACGAGAGCGCGACGATAAAACGCGCGTCGAGATCGTCGGGATCATCGTCCAAGGCGCTGCGGGCGAGGTCGTACGCGATCAGCACGTCACCCCGCGCCAGCGCGCGCCGCGCATCGGCGAGCAGGTTGTCGTTCACGCGCCCCACGCTCGCAGTCTGGCACGCGCTCGAAGAACGGTGCGGTGGACCGTGGACACAATGGGCTCCTTCCGAATTCCGAGCGGCGAGGGAGTTGGAGCCGGGTCCAACGACCCCTCCCGCTCGATTCGGTTTGCGGGTAGCGCCACCGGCACCTCCTTGCGCGACGTGTGCTGGGGCAGGAACTCCTTGCCTGTGGATCGTGCAGACGACGTTGGCTTCACGATCTGAGGCAATGGTGAAGCCTCGGCGCGGGGCCGTCTGTGCCGCCCGACAAGCGCTGAGTGTGCGGGTGCGCACACAACCTCACACCGGCCCACGACGTCGACGTCGGGCGTTCAGAGGTGCAGGAGCGTTCGGGCCTCGACGATGACGTCCTGGGCGGCGCGGCGTCCGGCGTCGACGATCCTGTCGAATCGGGAAAAGTCCAGCAGACCGATGTCACGAAGCTCGGGAACGATCGCAATCGTCGCGAGCGTGCGTTGTGCCTCCGCGCGTTGCCGGCTCGCGAGGGTCGTCGATCGCGCAACCGTCTCGAGGAGGCTCGGGAGTTGCGGTTCGCCCCCGCGGTTCGGGCGGCGCGCGCCGGGCACCCCCCGGGCGAGGACATCCACGGCGATGAGCGGGCCCGCTTCGGCCTGGAGCATCGTCTCGACCGGGAGATTGTCGAGCACGCCGCCGTCGACGAGAATTCTCGGCCCGTCGCGTAGTGGCGGTGCGAGACCCGGCAGCGACATGCTTGCACCCACCGCGGTGACCAGCGGGCCCGAGCGATGGACGACCGCCTCGGCCGACACCAAATCGGCGCTGACGCAGAAGAAGTCGTGCGCGATTTCCTCGATCCGCGCGGGACCGAGGAGCCGTTCGAGCATTGCTCGCGCTCGGCGGGCCCGGATCAGGGCGATGCGCGGGATCGCGAAGTCGCTGAACGGCCGTCGGTCGACGAGTTCGCGGCGTAGGTCGCCCGCGATCCGTTTGGGCGAACTCTCGCGTGCTGCCAGCGCACCGATCAGCGCGCCCATGCTCACCCCTCCGAACCGGTCGATCGTGATGCCCGCATCGGAGAGCGCTTCGAGCACCCCGATGTGCGCGAGGCCGCGCGCGCCGCCACCGGATAGGACGATCCCGATCGAGCGGTTCGTGATCCGGCGCACCGCTCGCCCCAGCGCTGCAGGCTGATCGTAGGGGCTGACGAGATGATGCGCGCGAGGTTCGACGAGGGCGAGGATTCGTGCCACCGCGCCGCCGACCGCGCCGAACAAGACGAGGTCGGGTCGCGATGTCGTATCGAGTGCTGATGTGGTATCGAGTGCTTCGATCGAAGCCGAGCGCTCGGCGACTGCGACCGTTCGATCGGCTTCGCGCATGCAGAACGCGAACCACTCGTCGCGGTGATGCGATGCGACGAGCAGTACGACGTCGTGATCACGTTCGGCAGCCTCAACCGTGCGTGCCCAGCCTGACGGCGCGGCGTCCTCCGGAGGATGCAAGGCATGCACAGTCGCGCGCGGGAGCGTTGCCGCGAACGCGTCGACAACCGCGCGCGTGGGCGCGCCCGGGTGGAGCCCGACGATCGCGATCACAGACGGGACAGCGCGCGGCGCGTGCCGCGGCCGGCTCTCGAAGACGAGCTGCGTCAGCGCGTGCACCATGCTTCGAGCGAAATCGGCCTCTGACGCGAGGAGCTCGT
>JAUZEM010000098.1 GCA_030839005.1 Actinomycetota bacterium
TGCTCGACCCGAACGACAAAGTCAACTCGCGAGTCGGTGTGCAGCAATACAAACGCGCGATCGACCCCGCGACCGCGGCCGCGATGACCACCTACATGTTGGCGGTCGTGAACGATCCTCGGGGCACCGGCACTGCGGCCCGCATTCCCAATGTGGCAGTGGCGGGCAAGACGGGCACGGCCGAGACCGCGACCGGCCAGAATCCGCACGCGTGGTTCATCGCGTTCGCGCCCGCAGATCACCCGCGCTACGCGATCGCAGTGCTCGTCGAACACGGTGGATCGGACAATGCCGAGGTCACCGGTGGGCGCGTCGCCGCGCCGATCGCCAAGCAGGTACTCCAGACGCTGCTGACCAGCCCGGCGACCCGGTCGCCGTGCGGTCCGCAACCCGGAAATCCACCGAACGGCAGATAGGGTTTTCGCCACATGACGCTGGCCGGCAGGGTTTTTTCGAATCGCTACGAGATCCAGCGCGAACTCGCGCAGGGCGGGATGGCGGAGGTCTACCTCGCCCACGACCAATTGCTGAATCGGCCGGTCGCGATGAAGGCGCTCTTCCCCGAATACGCACGCGAGCCGTCGTTCGTCGAGCGTTTCCGTCGTGAAGCGCAAGCGGCGGCGAACCTCAACCACCCCAACATCGTCGCGATCTACGACTGGGGCCAAGAGGACGGCACCTACTTCATCGTCATGGAGTACGTCGAGGGACGCGTGCTGCGCGACCTCATCCGTTCCGACGCACCGCTCGACCCGAATCAGGCCGCCGAGATCACCGCGGAAATCGCGTCGGCTCTCGCGTTCGCGCACCGCAACGGCGTGGTGCACCGCGACGTGAAGCCGGGCAACGTGCTGCTCACGCAATCCGGCACCGTGAAGGTCACCGACTTCGGGATCGCGCGGGCGGGTACGAGCGACGGGCTGACCCAAACGGGATCGGTCATGGGCACGGCCACCTACTTCTCTCCCGAACAGGCGCAGGGCCTCCCGGTCGACGGCCGCAGCGACGTGTACGCGCTGGGCGTCGTGCTGTACGAGATGGTGACCGGCGTCGCGCCGTTCACCGCCGAATCACCGGTGTCGGTCGCGTACAAGCACGTGCGCGAAGCGCCGACGCCACCGTCGGAGCGCAACCCCGACGTTCCGCCCGACCTCGAGCGGATCATCATCACCGCGCTCGCGAAGACGCCCGAGAACCGCTATCAGACGGCCGACGACATGCGCGCCGACATCCTGCGCTTCCGGCGCGGCCGTCCCGTAATCGGCGCACCCGGGACGCCGGCAGCCGTCGTCGCCGACGCGCCGACCGGCGCGACCGCGACCGTGCTCTCCCCGGCGGCCGCGGTCGGAGCGTCAACCGTCGTGACTCCGCGGGTCGACGACCGCGGCCGCATCACCGGCAGCCGCCCGGTGGTCAACAACAAACGTCGGAACACCGCGCTCACGTGGATCCTCGTGTTCCTCGGGCTGGCGGCGGTCGTAGGCGCGATCTTGTTCATGGCAACCAAGTTCGGTGGCGCCCAGGGAGCGGTCACGGTGCCCGACGAGGTGAGGAAGACCGTCCAGGAGGCGCAGCAGGATCTGCAGAACGCTCACCTCCGCGCCACTATCCAAAAAGTGACCGATCCGACTGCGCCGGTCGACATCGTCGTGCGCCAGGACCCGGCCGCGGGCACCAAGAACGTCTCCCGCGGATCGAACGTCACGCTGTTCGTGAGCAGCGGATCGGCACAGAAGCAGGTCCCGTTCGACATCACGAGCGGCAGGACGGCGGCCGACGTGACGACCGAGCTCAAGGGTCTCGGATTCCTCGTGGCTTCGAAGGAGCAGCCGAACGCCGCGCCCAAGGGGACGGTCTTCACGAGCATTCCGAATCCCGGAGCCAACGCGAACGTCGGCTCCACGGTGACGATCATCGTGTCGTCGGGCCCGGCGCCGGTCGCGGTCCCGCAGGTGAAAGGCCTGAGTCTCGACCAGGCCACGCAGCAGCTCGAGCAGCAGGGCTTCACGAACTTGAGCCCGCCCATCCAAGAAACCAGCGACTCGGTCGCTGCGGGATTCGTCAGCCGCACCGATCCGCCCGCCGCCAAGGCGGTCGCGGTCGACACCCGCATCAGCATCTACGTGTCGACCGGAGCGCAGAAGGTCACCCTGCCGAGCGAGATCGGCCAGACCGAATCCGCCGCCAAGGCCGACCTCATATCGAAGGGCTTCACGGTGTCGACCTTGAACCAGGTCGACAACGCGAACGTCGGCAAAGTGGTCCTCCAAAACCCCGACCAGGGCACCCAGGTGCTGCCGAACAGCAACGTCGTGCTCACGATCGGTATCCCGGGGGTGGAGACGACCACCAGCACGACGGTGAAGAAGACCACGTCGACCACCGGGCCGTGATGATCGGCAAGCTCGCGCCCTGGTACCGCGAGCACGGCCGCCACGCGCTGCCGTGGCGTGCGTCGCGAGATCGATGGACGGTGCTCGTGTCCGAGGTGATGCTGCACCAGACCCAGGTACCGCGCGTCGCGGCGGTGTTCGACACCTTCATGGCCCGGTTCCCGACGCCCGCCGCGACCGCCGCCGCCGGGCCCGCGGCCGTGATCACCGCATGGGGACGGCTCGGCTATCCACGCCGCGCCCGTTGGCTCTGGGAGGCATCGCTTCGCATCGTTCAGGACGGTTGGCCCTCCGACCTGTCCGAGCTCCCGGGCGTGGGCCGCTACACCGCGGCGGCGGTCGCCGCGCAGGTCGACGACGACGACCGCGTCGGCATCGAGGTGAACATCAGGCGGGTGTGCGAGCGCGTCCTCGGCACCCGCCTCGCCGAGTCGGAGGCCGAGGAGTGCGTGCGCGAGATCGGGAAAGGGCTACGGCCGCGCGACCGTCTGCTCGCGATGATGGATCTCGGCGCGACGGTCTGCACCGCGCGTGCCCCGTCGTGTGATCGCTGCCCGATCGTGTCGCTCTGCGCGACGCGGGGAACCCACGCCGACGAAACGAAGCGCCGGCCCCAGGCTCGATACGTCGGGTCGTTCCGTCAGCGTCGGGGGACCGTGATGGCGCGGCTCCGCGTCGGTCCGGTCGCGGCGGCCGAGCTCGACGGCGAAGTACTGGCCTCGTTACTCGACGATGGGCTCGCCGAGGTCACGCGCGGGCGTGCACACCTTCCGCGCCCGCCCCGGCGAGGAAGTTCGCCAGGAGCTGGTGTCCGCGGTCGGTGAGGATCGACTCGGGATGGAACTGCACGCCCTCGATCGGGAAGTTGCGGTGCCGAAGTCCCATGACGAGCCCGTCCTCCGCTTCCGCGGTGATCTCGAGCACGGCGGGCACGGTCTCGCGAGCAACGACGAGCGAGTGATACCGCGTCGCGGTGAACGGATCGGGCAGGCCCGCGAACACGCCGGCGCCGGTGTGACGGATCTCGGAGGTCTTGCCGTGCATCACGCGTGGCGCCCGCACCACCGACCCGCCGTAGAGCTCACCGATGCATTGCAGCCCGAGGCAGACGCCCAGCACCGGCGTGCCCGCCTCGCCGAAGGCGCGGATGGCCTCGTTGGAGAGCCCGGCGTCGGAGGGCCGACCCGGACCGGGCGAGATCAGCACTGCGTCGGGCTCGAGGGCCTGCATCTCGGCGAGCGACACGGCGTCATGGCGATGCACGACCGGCTCGGCGCCCAGCTCACCCAGGTATTGCACGAGGTTGTAGACGAATGAGTCGTAGTTGTCGATCACCAGCACGCGCGGCATCGAGTCATTGTCGCGTACTCTTTCCGCCATGCCCGAGAGCAAGAGCAAGCGGTCGCGATACACGCCGCCGCCGCAGAAGAAGGCACCGCCTTCGAAGCTCTGGGTCCCCGTCGGGCTCACAACGCTGCTTGCGGTCGGCCTCGCCGTGGTGGTGACGAACTACCTGAACCTGCTGCCCGGCGCCGACACCGAGAACCGCTACCTCCTGCTCGGCATCGCCCTGATCAGCGGGGGTTTCCTGATGGCGACGAACTACCGCTGACCTGCGGGTTACCGGGAGGTGGCCGAATCGCAAACATGTGATTCCCCACAGAGTTATCCACACCCTGTGGAGAACGACGGGGCGTTACTCGTCGAATCGGATGACGCGGTCGAGCACGTCGAGCGCCGTGTGCTCCAGCGTCTGGCCCATCGCGTCGGCCCTGATCTTCAGCCTCGCCAACGCTTCGTCGACGTCGCAGCCGAGCTGGGCGGCAATCATCCCCATCGCTTGATGGACGTGTTTGCCCAGAGAATCGTCCGGCAGCCCGCCAGTCATGCGGGAGGACCGTATCTGTGCGGCGGCAAATCCGCACGGATGTAGCGGGTTACCTGCGGTTTTCCAGTTCCTGGTGGACGGGTTCGTCACTCCCGCGCCGCGCGACATCCTGACCGCTACTCGACCGGGGTGACCAGCACCATGGGCTCGCGACAATGTCGGGGGGCGTCGGGCATGTCGCCCTCGGGGGCGGCGAACAACACCAGCTGCGCCCCGCACACGATGCAGCGGTAGCGGTAGTCGACGTCCTCGAGCGGGACCTCGGACGGGTCGGGCGGCGGGTCGGACTTCGAGAAGTTGCCGATGCTGCGCGCGCCGATCAGGTAGATCACGACCGCGGCGACCAGCGCCGCGAGCGCCTTCAACGCGAACCAGACAACGTCGAGCATGGCCGACGCCGATGGTAGGTCTTGGTCAGGCGCGCTCGATGATCGTGGCGTTCGCCATGCCGCCGCCCTCGCACATGGTCTGGAGGCCCCATCGACCGCCGGTGCGCTCGAGCTCGTTGAGCAGTGTGGCCATGAGCCGCGCGCCCGAGCATCCGAGCGGGTGGCCGAGGGCGATCGCACCGCCGTTCACGTTCACCTTCGCCATGTCGGGGTGATGCTCCTTCTCCCACGCCAGAACCACCGGGGCGAACGCCTCGTTGATCTCGACGAGGTCGATCTGGTCGAGTGTCATCTTCGCCCGCTCGAGCACCTTCGTGGTCGCGGGGATCGGGCCGGTCAACATAAGCACGGGATCGACGCCCGCGAGCGCGAACGTGTGGAAGCGGGCGCGCGGCTTCAGGCCGAGTTGGTTTGCCTTCTCCTCGCTCATGATCAGCACGGCCGCGGCGCCGTCGGTGATCTGCGACGAGTTCGCGGCAGTGACCACACCGTCCGGCTTGAACGCCGGCTTGAGCTGGGCGAGCGTCTCCAGCGAAGAGTCGGGACGAATGCCCTCGTCGCGGTTGACTATTTCCTCACCGGATTCGGTGGGCACCGTGATCGGAAGCAGCTCCCGCTCGAACCGGCCTTCCTCGGTCGCGCGCGCCGCGCGACGGTGGGACTCGACGGAGAACGCGTCGTTCTGCTCGCGCGAGATACCCCACTTCTCGGAGATCAGCTCCGCGGAGATGCCTTGCGGTACGAGGTTGGGATAGCGACCCGTCATCATGGGCCCGAACGGGATGCCGTACTTGCCGTCGAGAACCGACGCACCCATGGGGACGCGCGTCATGCTCTCGACCCCGGCCGCGATCACGACGTCGTACGCACCCGCGATCACGCCTTGCGCGGCGAAGTGCGCCGCCTGTTGCGACGAGCCGCACTGGCGGTCGACGGTCGTGCCGACCGTCGACTCGGGGAATCCCGCGGCGAGCGCGGCGTTGCGGGCGATGTTGACGCCCTGCTCCCCGACCTGCATGACGCAGCCCATGATCACGTCTTCGACGAGCGCGGGGTCGATGTCGTTGCGTTGGACCACCGCCTGCAACACGTGGGCCGCGAGATCGACGGGGTGGACGTCCTTCAGCTTGCCGTTGCGCCGTCCGAGCGGGGTACGGATGGCGTCGACGATGACGGCCGTCGGCATGGGGATCCTCCAAGGTCGCGCGATCAGAACTTCACTGGCAGAACTGGCAGAACTTCACTGGCAGAACTTCACCGGCACAACTTCACCGGCACAACTTGACCGATTGGTCAAGTTTCGCCGCGGCGAACGTCGGGGTCAAACCGATTCTGCTTCACTGTGATTCCCATGCAACGCCTGCTGCTGTTGCGCCACGGGGAGTCGACGTGGAACGTCGAGCACCGGTGGCAGGGCTGGTTGGACCCGCCCTTGACCCCGGCCGGGGAGGCCCAAGCCGCGGCGCGGGCGCGAACCCTCGCCCACGACAGCTTTGCGCCGCGGGTGATCTACACGTCCGACCTGCAGCGCGCCGCTCGTACCGCGGAGATCATCGCCGCGCACGTCGAGGCGCCGGTCATCGCCGACGCCGGATTCCGCGAACGCTACGGCGGCGAATGGCAGGGCCATACCGGCGCGGAGATCGACGAGCGCTGGCCGGGGCTGCGCGATTCGTGGCGGCGCGGCGAGTTGACCGCGCCGCCCGGCGGCGAGGAGGACGTCGAGGTTCTCGAGCGTTTCGACGCCGCGCTCGCGCGCGCGCGTGCACAGGCCGGCCGCGGTGTGGTCGGAATCGTGACGCATCACGGAATGCTCCGCGTCGTCGCGACGCGCGCCGGCGTCGACGTGCACACAGTGATCCCCAACCTCGGCGGTTTCTGGTTCGACATCGCCGAAGGCGCGCTGATCAACGCCGAGCCCCTCGAGTGACACCGAGATCGCCGCGATCGCCGCGATCGCCGCGAGCGTCCTCGCCGGGATCGTCCTCGTCGGCCCGTATCGCCCGTGGTCAGCGCCGGGAGACAGTCAGTGGCACAGGTGCCGCGTAGGCTACGGACGATGGCGACGCCGAAGAAGCGCGACCCCAAGGGTGGCACTTCGACCTCGAATTTCGGTGTCGGCAAGCGCGAGAACCACGATGCGTCCGCGTTCTATGAGCGCTTCGAGGCGCCCTCCCTCTCCGGCGACGACGACGTCCCCGCGCCATACGAGATCGAGAACCCGTTCGTCGAAGGAGACGCACGCCAGATGCGCGAGGTGCGCGACAACTCAGTCGCGCTCGTGGTGACGTCACCTCCGTACTTCGCCGGGAAGCAGTACGAGGAAGAGTTGGAGCGCGAAGGCGTTCCGGCGTCCTATCTCGAGTATCTCGACATGCTCCGGGCGGTCTTCGCCGAGTGCGCCCGCAAGCTCGAACCCGGTGGGCGCATCGCGGTGAACGTCGCGAACCTGGGGCGCAAGCCGTACCGGAGCCTCTCGGCCGACGTGATCCACATCTTGCAGGACGACCTGAAGCTGCTCCTGCGCGGCGAGGTGATCTGGCGCAAGGGCGAGGGCGCCGCGGGAAACTGCGCGTGGGGATCGTTTCGCAACGCCGCGAACCCCGTGGTGCGCGACATCACCGAGCGCGTCGTCATCGCGAGCAAGGGGCGCTTCGACCGGGCCAAGGGTCGCCCCGAACGCGAGCGCTCCGGACTGCCGTCGGAGAGCACCATCGACGCCGACGAGTTCATGGCCGCAACCCTCGACGTGTGGGACATCCCCCCCGAGAGCGCCCGGCGCGTGTCGCATCCCGCGCCGTTCCCGGTCGAGCTGCCCGAGCGCCTGATCCGCCTGTACACCTACACCGGCGACCTCGTGCTCGATCCCTTCATGGGCTCGGGCTCCACGTTGGTCGCGGCCGCTCGGCTCGCGCGCCGCATCGTCGGGTACGACCTCGACCCGACCTACGTCGACATCGCCCGCCTTCGCGTCCGTGATGAGGGCGCGCCAAACGAAGGCCCGGCGATCGAGCGCGTGAGCAGCACGCCGCCCGAGGCCGCCGGCGACAGCGCCGACTTCCAGGCGCGCGCGTCGCGCGAAGGCAAGGCCGCGCAGGCGCTGGCCGAGGAGCTCCTGAAGGAAACCGGGTTCACGATCGTCGCCAAGAACCAGCGCGTCCGCGGTACCGGCGTGGTGATCAATTTCATCGCGACCGACGCCGCGGAGGTCGAATGGTATTTCGACGTGTCGGGCGCCTTCACGAGCACACGCGGCGGATTGCTCCGGACCGACACCGTGTGGAAGTCACTCGGCCGCGCCCACGTGCTCGCCCGGGCCGGCAAGGGGCCGATCGTGTTCCTCACGTCACACCTCCCGCGCAGGGGGAGCGAAGGTGACGTCGCGCTGCGCTCCGCCGACGACATCGTTTTCGACGTCATCGAGATGCGCACCTCGAAGGGCTACGAGTCGCTGCGCAAGTACGCGGCCGGCGGACACACCTAGTGGCCGATCTCCGGACGACGATCACCGAGGTCGTCACCGGATTGGGGATGCTGGGGTTCGACGACGTCGAGACCGCGTTGCTGGCCGCGCCCGACGCCTTGCTCAACGTCGAGCGATCCGACTACGAGAGCCTGTTGCGCGCGTGGAAGGAGCGCCGGCACCTCGACGTCTTCACGGCCGCGTTGATGAATGGTGGCGCGTTCCTCACGGCGCGCGACGGGCTACGTGGCCGAAAGCCGGTCGTGATCGAGTGGAAAGGAGCGCATCGCGCGCCCGGCGACGAGGTCGTCCCCGCCGACCTTCGGATCGACCACGTCTATCTCGTCAGCTGCAAGTACCTGTCGCGCATCGTCGTGAACGCTTCGCCCCATCATCTGTTCGATCGCCTGCTCGCCGGCGGTCACGGTCGCCGGGGTCCGGCCTGGTTCGGTGAGGTCGCGCCCGCCGAGCACGAGACGTTGTACGCCGCGGTGCGCGCGGCGCTCCCTACCGAGCTCGATCTGCCCGCCGCGGTCGACGCGCTCGACATCCAGCAGCGCCACGACCTGGGCCGGCGGTTGCGTGAGGGATGGCCGAGCGAAACTCTCGGCCACTACGAGGCGATGGTCACGCGCGTTGCGGACGCGTCGGCGCAACGCTGGCGCGCCGCGATAGGAACCGACGCGGAATCGATGTTGTGGCGCCTGCTGCGCATCGGGAGCGCGCCGTATTTCGTGCTCGGCGCCGCACCGACCGGGTTCTTGCGCCTGCGCATCGCCACGCCCTGGGACTGGCGGCGGCACTTCGAGTTACGCGCGTTCGACGTCGAGCCTCGCGCGGGCGGCCAGCCCGTGGTCGCGTGGCGCGCGGTCGTGCGCGAGCGCGACACCCGAACCGAGCGCAATGTCGACGGCCACGTGGAGGTTCGCTGGAGCCACGGTCGCTTCGCCGGACGCCCCGAAGCGAAGGTGTATCTCGACACTCCGCACGCCGACGTGCCGGGCTACTTCCAGTTGAGGTGACCGGGGAGTCCCGTACGCTGACGGCATGCCCGGTAGCCCGCTGATCGATTTCGCGCTCACAGACCGGCACGTCTTCGTCGTGGGGGTCGGCAGCGGCATCGGACGCGCGTGCGTGCGAGCGTTCGCGGCCGCGGGCGCGAACGTGTCGTGCTTCGACATAGACGGCGAGGCCGCGACCGTATCGGCCGACGCGATCGGCACTCGTGGTCGCGCGTTCACCGGCGACGCTCGCCGGCTGGACGACGTGCGCGTTGCGCTCGACGCCGCGGACGCCGAGTTCGGACCGCCCGACGTCGCGGTCGACGTTGTCGGCGAAACGCGTTGGGGACGGACGATCGAGCTCGACGACGACGCGTGGGACCAGAGCTTCGACCTGGCACTGCGCCAGTTCTTCAATCTGGCCCGCGTCGCCGGACGCGTCATGTCCGACCGGCGTCGCGGGTCGATCGTCGCGATCGCGTCGGTCAGTGGGCTGCGCTCCGCGCCATTGCACGGCGCGTACGGTGCGGCGAAGGCCGGGATGATGTCGCTCGTGCGCACCCTCGCGATGGAGCTCGGCGCGAACGGTGTGCGGGTGAACGCGGTAGCGCCCGGCGCCGTCCTGACGCCGCGCGTCGAAGCGATGATGAGCGAGGATCGTCGGGCGGCATCGGCGGCGAACATCACGCTCGGCCGCCTCGCCACGCCCGACGACATCGCCCGCGCGGTCGTGTTCCTCGCGTCCGACCTCGCGTCGTACATCACCGGCCAGACACTCGTCGTCGACGGTGGCGCCACCGCCCAGTTCCCCCTGTCATTGCGCGCCTGACCTCTTTTCTCCATGTCGACAACGAGATCCGGTGTCCGGGGTGTACAGGTCGTTCTCGTAGCCGGTGAGGCTCCGCATCGAGCGCGCGAGGGACGGCGGGTCGGGTGGTAGCTCGACGCCCGGCCGCACGTGCGCGCCGACGCGCTGCGCGGCGGCGATGAGGCAGGCGGTCGCCACGAACGCAGCTGCCGCGACGAGTCCGGTGCCATAGCTCGTACGCGCGTCCAGCGCACGGTGCACGACGAGGAACGTCGCGGCGGCTACCAGCGTGATCCCGCGCGCGATCTCGCGACCGCCCGCCGCAGTGCGTCCGAGACGACCGAAGCATGCGCACGGCACACTCTGCTGCACCGCCCGCGCCAGCGCCGCCAGAAAGCCCGCGCAGGCGACGAGCAGCGCACACGCGAATACGAAGCCGAGATCGCCGCGGAACACGACGACACCGGCACCGACAATCGCCTCGTAACTCGCGACGACCAACGCCAATCGGATCGAGAGCGTTCTGCGACCCGACAGCGCCGGGTCCAGACGCTGCAGGGTCAGCGCGAATACGCGCGGGCGCTGCAGCTTGCGGACCGCGGCCGTCCCGACGATCAGACCCAACGCGAGCGCGACACCGGTGTCCACCTGCGACCACACGGGAGCACTCATGCCGGCGAATTGTCGTCGAAAACCGCTCGCGCGCGCGTAACGGCTACGAATCGTGATGGCGGCAGCGGCCCATCAAGGCATTGTGGGCGATGTCGAGCTCGAAGCCGTAGACATCGCGGACGCGAGCTACGAGCGGGGCGAACTCGTGCGCAGGAACGTCGAGCACTCGGCCACATTCCTCGCACACGACGTGCGGGTGCGAAGCCGCCAGGTGGAAGAACGCGGCGCCGTGGCCGCGATGCACGTGCTCCACCAGGCCCCAAGCCTCGAGCGATTCGAGGGTCCGGTAGACGGTGGACACGTGGATCTCCGGATGCGCTCGCTGGACATCCTCGGCGATGCCTTCGGCAGTGAGGTGCTCGTGCGTGCCGCCGAGGAGCTCGATGATCGTCCGCCGCGCGGTCGTGACGCGCCGGCCTTCGGCGCGCAGTACGTCGATTGCCCGAGTGGCCGCGTGACTCATCGGTGCTCGCAATCGGTCTCGTGATGGTCGAGGCCGTGCCGGTGCGTATGGACGTGGTCGCGATGCCGGTGCGCGTGCACGTGGACCAGGTTCGTCGCCTCGAGCAAGGCCGCGTCCG
>JAUZEM010000222.1 GCA_030839005.1 Actinomycetota bacterium
TGCGAGGCATGAGATCGCACCGCAAGAACGGCTGCTCGATGCTTGCGTCACCCCTGGTCGGAGCCAGGGTAGGGCCCAGCGGTGCGAGCCGGTCGACCTCGCCACGATCGCGGCCGACGGGCTCCGAGCGCACGAGCGACTCGGCGGCACGAGGCCGCTGAACGCGGCCCAGCAGGCGCTGAGGACGAGGGGCCACCGGCTCGGATGAGGACGCACCCCATCACCGTCCTGAGGTCGAGACGCTCGCTCCTCGTGGGTGCCTCGCTGGTCGTCGTCGCGACGGCCGTCGTGCTCGTCGTCGCGGACCCGTTCGGCGGCGGCGCGCATGCGAGCGGTGGTGTCGTCGACAACGCGTACCCCACGGGAGTCGCGTCGGTGTCGCGCCAATCGCTTTCGTCCCAGACCCAGGTCAGCGCCACGCTCGGCTTCGCCGACCCGTCCACGATCAACGAGCCGGGCGGGACAGCACCGTCCGATGTCGCCGCTGCGCGCCAAGCAGTCGTCGCAGACAGCGACGGCGTGAAGGCCGCACAGGCCGCGCTCGCCACGGACGCCGGGGCGCTGTCGCAGCAGCGTGCGAGCCTCGCGGCGGCCACTGCGAAGCAGGCGGTCGACTGTGCCGGCGCCAACGCCGCCGAGAGCGCGAGCGCGCCGGGCGGTGCCGGTGCCGCCACCGGCGGCGGCGGATCGAGCTCCGGCGCGTGCGCGGGTGACGTGCAGGCGGTCTCGGCCGGCGACCAGGGCCTGAGGGCTGCGAGCGCAAAGGTCACGGGCGATCAGTCGCTGCTGTCGTCCGCCAGGCAGAAGCTCGAGGCCGATCAGTCGAGCCTCTCGGCCGCGGAGTCGTCGTCGGCGAGCTACGGCCAGAGCTCGACGTTCACGACGTTGCCCGCGGTCGGCCAGGTGGTCCGGCGCGGTCAGAGCCTGTACGCGGTCGAGAGCGCGCCGGTCATCCTCCTCTACGGCGCCGTGGCGCCGTGGCGCGCGTTCACCGCGGGGATGTCGCCGGGTCGCGACGTCGCCGAGCTCAACGGGAACCTGCGTGTGCTCGGGTACGGCAAGGGGCTCTCTGGCGACACGTTCCGTGCTGCGACGACTGCGGCCATCCGTGCGTTCCAGTCGGCACACGGGCTGAGCCCGTCCGGCGAGCTCCCGCTGGGATCGGTCGTGTTCGAGGCAGGCGCGGTGCGCGTGACGGCCGTGACCCCGACGCTCGGCTCGACGGTGCAGGCGGGGCCGGTGCTGACCATCACCTCGACGGTCCGGCGCGTGACGATCGAGCTCGACGCCGCCCAGCAGGCCGACGTCAAGGTCGGTGACCCGGCGCTGATCACGCTCCCGGACAACTCGACGACCCCGGGCAGGATCTCGTACGTCGGCACCGTCGCCACCGTGCCCTCGAGCTCGAGCTCGAGCGGCCAGGGCGGCGGCGGTGGATCGGGCGCTCCGACGATCGAGGTGGAAGTGACCCCGACCGATCCGGGGGCAACCGGGCAGCTCGACCAGGCGCCCGTCAACGTCTCGATCACGACCGCGCGCGTCGCGAACGCGCTTGTCGTGCCCGTCGACGCGTTGCTCGCGCTCTCGAGCGGCGGGTACGCGCTCGAGGAGATCCGCGCAGGCGGAGTTCACCAGCTGGTCGCGGTCGACGTCGGGCTGTTCGACGACGCCGTCGGTCTCGTCCAGGTCACCGGCTCGGGTCTGGCTGCGGGCCAGCGCATCGTGGTGCCGGGCGAATGAGCGTCGTGCTCGAGCTCGACGATGTGACGAAGCGCTACGACGCCGAGCCTCCGGTGACGGCGCTCGCCGGCGTGAGCTTCAGCGTCCGCGAGGGCGAGCTCGTCGCGATCGTCGGCCCCTCCGGGTCGGGGAAGTCGACGCTCCTGCACCTGATGGGCACGCTCGACCTGCCGAGCTCGGGCACGGTGCGTATCACCGGCCTGGATGTCGCGAGCCTGTCCGACCGCGAGCTCTCTGGGCTCCGCGCGAGCCGGATCGGCTTCGTCTTCCAGCAGTTCTTCCTGGCCGAGCACGCGACCGTGCTCGAGAACGTCGCGGACGGGCTTCTCTACAGCGGTGCGGAGGCCTCGGTCAGGCGCGCGCGCGCTGCCGAGGCGCTCGGGCGCGTCGGGCTCGCGCAGCGGGCCGGCTTCCGTCCCACGCAGCTCTCCGGGGGTGAGCGCCAGCGCGTCGCGATCGCGCGTGCGCTCGTCGGTGAGCCGGCGATCGTGCTCGCCGACGAGCCGACCGGCAACCTCGACAGCGCGACGGGCATCGCGATCGTCGCCTTGCTCGAGGCGCTCCACGAGGCGGGGGTCACGATCGTCGTGATTACGCACGACCGGGACCTGGCCGCGCGCCTTCCGCGCCGGGTCGAGATGCTCGACGGGCGGATCGTCGCCGACACCGGCCTCGCGCCGCACCCCGAGGTGGTCTGAGATGGCGCGCGCCCGTATCCGGCTCAGCCTGCTCGCCGTCGTCGCCGGTGCGGTGTCCTCATATGGCTTCGCGCCTGCCCTCGCCGACCCAACGCCGTCGGGCTCGGGCGCTGCCCCCGCGTGTCCGTCCTCCAACCCGCCGAACGAGTTGACGCTCGTGTCGGGCACGCCACAGACCGCGCGGCTCGACTCGGTGTTCGCGAGCGTGCTCCAGGTGACGTTGGCGAACACGAACGGCTGCCCGGTGACGACGGCGGCGGCAGGGGTCCCGATCACGTTCACGGCGCCTGCCGGGGCTGCGAGCGGCACGTTCTCGGCCAGCGGGTCGAACAGCGTGACCGTCGGCAGCGACGCGTCCGGTGCGGCCGCGGCGGGCTCGTTCAGCGCTGACGGCACCGCGGGCAGCTACACGGTCGTGGCGAGCTCGAGCTACGGCGCGGTCTCGTTCTCGCTCTCGAACAGCGCGACGGGGCTCCCCGCGAGGATCGCGGTGGTCGGGCCCGTGCGGCGGTCAGCCCGTGTCGACACCCGCTACGCTCGACCGCTCGAGGTGCGGGTGCTCGACGCCGACGGCAGCCCGGTGGAGGGCATCGCCGTGACCTTCGCGCTCGGTGCGGCGTCCTCCAGTTCGGGGGCCGGCGGCCCGGCGGGTGCGGGAGCGAGCTTCCCGGACGGCACCGCGCAGGCGACCGCGCGGACGGACGCGTCCGGGATCGCGCGCTCGCCGCGCGTTACGGCCAACGGCGTCGCGGGTCGGTTCACCGCGACGGCGACGACCTCGACCGCATCCGGTGCGGGCGCTGCGGGTGGCACGGCCGGCGCGAACGTCGACCCGGCCGCGATTTCGCTCGACAACCTGGCCGGGAGGCCCGTTGCCGTCACGCTGCTCGGCCACGCGCGGCGCTCGGCGCGGGTTGGCGCGCGCTACGCCGCACCGCTCCGGGTCGAGGTGCGCGGCCCGGACGGCAAGCCGCTCCAGGGCGCGACGGTGACGTTCACGCTCGGCGCGACCGGTGGCGGCGGCTCGAGCGCATCGGCCGCGGGCAGCGCCGGAGCCGGGGCGAGCTTCAGCGGGGGCGCCTCGCAGGCGACCGCGGCGACGCTGGCCTCCGGCATCGCGACGTCGCCGCGGCTCGCGGCGAACACGACGGCCGGCAGCTTCGTCGCCGTCGCGAGCGTGGCCGGCAGTGCGCGGACGGCGTCGTTCCAGCTCCGGAACATCGCGGGCCCGCCGACGGCGCTTGCGGCGGGGGCCGCGTCCTCGGAGTCGGCGGCGGTCGGTGCTCGCTTCCCGGTCCGGCTCGCCGTCACCGTCAGCGATGCGGACGGCAACGCGGTGGCGGGCGTGGTCGTCACCTTCGCCGCCCCGTCGGGCGGAGCGGGCGGCAGCTTCGGGCGCGCCCGCTCGGTCGGGGTGCGGACGAACGCCGCCGGCATCGCGGTCGCGCCGCCCTTCACCGCGGGCGGGACGCCGGGCGGATACGTCGTCGAGGCGACGGCCGGGCACGCGACCCCGGCTGCCTTCGCACTCGTCAACCTGGCGTCCGGGTTGCAGCCGTGAGCGAGCGCGCCGCGCTGGCGCCCGGGCGGCTGCGTGTCACCGACCTCGCACGCGTCGCGAGCATCGGCGTGCGCACGCGTCGTCTGCGCGCCGCGCTTTCCGCGCTCGGGATCGCGATCGGCGTCGCCGCGATCGTCGCCGTGCTCGGGCTCTCTGCCTCGTCCCAGGCCGGTCTGCTCGGTGAGATCGACAGGCTCGGGACGAACCTGCTCACCGTCACGACCGGGCAGACGTTGTTCGGTCAGACCGCAGAGCTGCCGCTCGCCTCACCGGCGATGATCGGGCGAATCGGGTCCGTCACGCAGGTCGCCGACACCGGCAGCACGAACGCCTCGGTCTACCGCAGCCCGCTAATCCCCTCGGCCGAGACCGGCGCGCTCGCCGTGCAGGCGGCGACGCTCGGGCTGCTGCCCGTCGTCGGCGCCAGCGTGCTCCATGGCGCATATCTCAACGGCGCTACCGCGACCGATCCCGTCGCGGTGCTCGGTGCGGTCGCGGCGCAGCGGCTCGGCATCGATCGGGTCTATCCCGGCGAGCGCGTCTGGCTCGGTGGCCAGTGGTTCTACGTCAGCGGGATCCTCAGCTCCGCCGTGCTGGCACCCGACGTCGACGACTCCGTGCTGGTCGGCTTCGCGGCTGCCGCGAGGTACCTGGGCTTCGACGGACGCCCGACCACGATCTACGTCCGGTCGCAGACGGCGAGCGTCGCGGCGGTGCAGCGCGTGCTCGCCGCGACCGCGAACCCCGAGGCGCCGAACGAGGTCGACGTGAGCCAGCCCTCGGACGTCCTGACCGCGCGCGCCGACGCCCAGGGTGCGCTGAACGGCCTGTTCCTCGGGCTCGGCGCGGTGTCGCTGCTCGTCGGCGCCGTGGGGGTCGCGAACATCATGCTGATCTCGGTGCTCGAGCGCCGCTCGGAGATCGGGCTGCGACGTGCCCTGGGAGCGACGCGCGGCCACATCCGCATGCAGTTCCTGTCCGAGGCGGTCATGCTCGCGCTGCTCGGCGGTGCAGCGGGTGTCGCGCTCGGCGTGCTCGCAACGGCGATCTACGCGAGCACGAAGGGCTGGGCGACGGTGATCCCGACCATCGCATGGACGGGCGGAATCGGCGCTGCGCTCGCAATCGGCGCACTCGCAGGCCTGCTTCCTGCGATCCGAGCCGCCCGCCTCTCGCCGACCGAGGCGCTGCGCACGCTCTGATGAGCCGCCGGCCCTGGGCGCGTCGGCCTGTCGCGGCGTTTGCTTGCCGCACGCCCGTGAGTCTCGCGCTCGCGGCACCGGCCAGGGGTTGGGGTTGGTCAACACAGCGTCAGTCCGCCGCTTCGTTGCCCCACGGGCTGGGCTCCGTGGTCACATCGTGGTCACAAACAGGGCGGAATCGTTGAACGAGCTCGGACGAAAACCCGCTCTACCAGCGGAATCTGGAACCAGATCTACCCGGAGTCATGATTCGTGTCCGTGTGCCGGAAACGGCGTGAAGGTTCAAGTCCTTTCATCAATCAGGCACTCAGCGGCCAGGTCGACTCGCTCGGCGACGCCT
>JAUZEM010000321.1 GCA_030839005.1 Actinomycetota bacterium
GCACCCGATCTCCAGCACCCGCGACGTCGGACCGAGGCCGTAGCGCTCGAGCATCGCGAGCTGGTTCTGTTGGCGCCCGAGTCCGGACCCCACGCCACCGGGCCGAAAGTTGTGCAGATCCTCCTGCGGTGTCGGTAGGTCTTCGAGCATGTCCGCCGTCCGCAGGTGGAAACCAACGGGCGCGACGCTAGCCGTGCAGGTTCAAGGCGGACGTCGGCAAGGATGACGGGCATGGCCGATCTCGTGCGAAGGCTGCTGCTGTGGGACATCGACGGAACGTTGATACGGGGCGGCGGCGTCGGCTCGGACGCGATCAACCAGGCGGCGGCGACCGTCTCCGGCAAGTCGATCACCGGCGGGTCGGTCATGATGCACGGCAAGACCGATCCAGAGATCCTGGCCGAGATCTTTCGGGCGGCAGAGATCGCGGAGATCGAGATTCCGCGCCTGTTGCCGGCGGCGATGGCCGAAGCGGAACGGCTGTTAGCGCTCGCCGAAGAGGACTTGCGGCGCCGAGGTGACGTGCTCGGCGGGGTGAGCGACGCACTCGCCGCGTTGGCCACGATTTCGGGCGTGCGCCAGACGTTGTTGACCGGCAATCTCGTGGGGAACGCAGCGGTCAAGTTGGCAGCGTTCGACCTCACCGCCTACTTCGACATCGAGGTGGGCGCGTACGGCACCGATCACGCTGATCGCAGAGCACTTGTTCCGATCGCGCTCGAACGCGTCGAACGACTGCGCGGTGAGCATTACCGCCCCGATGACGTATGGGTGATAGGTGACACACCGGGAGATTTCGCGTGCGCTCGCGCGGCCGGTGTCCGATGCCTGCTGGTCGCCAGCGGACAGGTCCCGATGTCGGAACTTGTCGCACTCGGCGCCGACGCCGTCCTCGCAGATCTCACGAACACGGAGCAGGTTGTCGAGATCTTGACGAGTTAGGTCAGGCGGCAGGGCGCGCTTCACGCGACTTGCGGGCGGCCTTTTGCCGGCGGCGGATCAGCCGGTGGCGCTCGGGCGCGGTCAGCCCGCCCCATACGCCGTCGCCGGGCCGGGTGTCGAGCGCGTACTCGAGGCACTCCTCGCGCACCGGGCAGACCGCGCAGATCGCCTTGGCTTCGTCCGCGTGCGCCTCGGACGTAGGGAAGAAGACGTCGGTGTCGACGTCGCGACACGCCGCGTCATCGAACCAGTCGGTGCGCGTCATGTCCAGGTTCAAAGAAAGACGAGGCATAGCGGGCCGTACAACGCCCGACCCCCCGACCGGATTCCCGCCCCCCACTCCCAAAACCCCACAACAGTTGTGCGCGAAAACGGCTCCACGCACCGGAATTCCGCCAAACAGTTTGGCGCGAACGAGCGCTGCCGCTGTGAGTGGTGTCGGTCGCGCTGCGCGTGCTGGTCGGGCGTCCTTGGTCGGCTCTTACCTCTTCGTGCCAATCTCGGAGGCATGTCCGCCAGCACTGAGAGGAGCCGCGTTCTCGTCGTCGAGGACGACCCGCACGTGCGCGAGGCGGTCGAGCGGGCGCTGCGCTTCGAGGGATACGACGTGCACACCGCGATCGACGGCAACGACGCATTGCTGCGCGTCGACGAGTTGGCGCCCGACGTCATCGTGCTCGACGTGCTCATGCCGGGCACCGACGGGCTGGCGGTGTGCCGAATCCTGCGCGACCGGGGCAACCACACACCGGTGCTCATGTTGACGGCTCGCCACGAAGTGTCGGATCGGGTCGCGGGTCTCGACGCCGGCGCGGACGACTACCTCGTGAAGCCCTTCGCGCTGGACGAGCTCTTCGCGCGGGTACGCGCACTGCTGCGACGCAGCAGCATCACGGACGGCGACTCGACACTGACCGTTGCCGATCTCGTGCTCGACCCGATGCGCCGGCAGGCCTGGCGCGGCGAACGCCGGCTCGATCTGACCAAGACCGAGTTCGATCTCCTCGAGCTCTTGATGTTCAACGCCGGCATCGTCGTCTCACGCGACTCCATCTACGAGCAAATCTGGGGATACGACTTCGAGACCTCGTCGAAGTCGCTCGACGTCTATATCGGATACCTTCGCCGCAAGACGGAGATCGACGACGCGCCCCGGCTCATCCATACGATTCGTGGCATCGGTTACACGGTGCGGGCAGGATGAGCCTGCGCTTCCGCCTCCTCCTGGTCGTCGCCACGACCTTCGCGATCGTTGTGGTCGGATGCATCTACGCCGCGCACGTCAGCACGCGACGGGAATTGCGCGCCGAGACCGACCGTTTCTTGTTGCAGCGCGCACATGATCCCGGCATCACGTCCGGCTTCGACCACCCGCCCGGTCCGGCCAGTACCGGCGTGAGCGGGAACAAGGAACCAGACGACGGGCCGCAGCTCGCCGAGCCGGACGCGGTCGTCCAGCTGCTCGACGCGAAGGGCCGCGTTGTGCGGTCGATCGCGAACCAGCCCGCAATTCCCGTCGACAGCCGTGACAAGAACATCGCCGCGCACGGCGGTGACCCGCGGTTTCGCACCGTCGCGATCTCGGGCACGCAATACCGGGTCCTCACCGTGTCGTCACCCCAGGGTGGCGCCGCGCAGATCGCGCGGAGCATCGCGGACACGAACAACGTGCTGTCGGCGCTCGATTTGCGGCTGCTGCTCATCGCGCTGGCGGGGACCGCGGTCGCGGCGACGAGCGCCTGGCTGATCGCGCGCCGCATCGTCCGGCCCGTCGAGCAGCTCACGGTCGCGGCCGAACAGATCGCGGCAACGCAGGAGCTCGAGCACCACATCGAGATCACGCGGCGCGACGAGCTCGGCCGCCTGGCCGCGAGCTTCAACACGATGCTGGCCGCGCTGGGATCCTCCCGCGCCCAGCAGCGACGCCTCGTGATGGACGCGAGCCACGAGCTGCGAACCCCGCTCACGGCGCTGCGCACGAACATCGAGCTGCTCCAGCGCGCCGGAACGCTCGACGAGGCACAACGGGTCGAGCTGGTCGACGCCGCGCAGGTCGAGCTCGCGGAGCTCGGTGAGCTCGTCACCGAGCTCGTCGACCTCGCGACCGACGCGCGCGCCGAGGAGCCGGTCCAGCGCGTTGACGTCGGCGATCTGATCGAGCGGGTGGTCGAGCGGGAGCGGCGGCGGAGCGGTCGGCCGATCATCCTCACGCGCGACACCGACGCCGTCGTGAACGTTCGGGTCTCCGCGATCGATCGCGCCGTTCACAACCTGCTCGACAATGCGGGCAAGTTCAGCCCGGCGGACACGCCGATCGAAGTCGACGTGCGGGGAGGAATCGTCGAAGTGCGCGACCGCGGCGTCGGCGTCGCGACCGACGAGCGTTCCCTGGTCTTCGATCGCTTCTATCGCGCGGCCGCGGCTCGATCGCAGCCGGGTTCCGGTCTCGGTCTCGCGATCGTGCGCCAGATCGCGGAGTTGCACGGAGGGACCGTCGAGCTCCTCGAGCGCGAGGGCGGCGGCACCATCGCGCGATTGACGCTGCCGACGACTGTCGACGCATGATGGATGGCGACGTACGCTGGCGCGCATGAGCGAATCACCTGACGTCGTATCCGTCGAGCGGCTCATCGCCGCGCCCGCCGACCGGATCTTCGAGCTTCTCGCCGATCCGAGCCGCCACCACGACATCGACGGCTCCGGCAGCGTGCGCGACGCGAAGAAGAGCCCGCCGCGTTTGACGATGGGTGCGCAGTTCGGCATGTCGATGCACCTGGGCGTGAACTACTCGATGACGAACGAAGTCATCGAGTTCGACGACGGCAAGCGCATCGCCTGGCAGACGCGACCGTCCGGCAGCTTCCAGGGCAGGTTCTTCGGTGGCCGCATCTGGAGATACGAGCTCGAGCCGGCCGATGGCGGCACCCTCGTGCGCGAAAGCTGGGACATCTCCCAGGAGAAGGGACCCATCAAGGGTCTGCTGGGCATCGGGCGATCGAAGGAACACACCCGCGCCGCGATGGAGAAGACGCTCGTCAACATCGCGCGGCTCACCGAGCAGTAGCAGTCCGCGAGATCACGGCCGCGAGCACGGTCGCCGGGCCCGGGGGCGCGACGACCGTGCTTCCGGTGTCGTCTAGGGCTCGAAGTCGAAGTTGACGGTGCCGTTGACCCCACCGACGTTGACCGCCGCGGTCAGGGAGTCGACGTTGCCGGTGAAGCCGCCCGCCCAGCCGCCGCCGGCCTTGAGCCAGATCCCGCCCTCGATCGGTTGCCCACCGATCTGCCCGGTGATGGGGCGGATCGCCGCGTCGGGATACGCCGCAAGCAGCTGCGCGAACGAGCACGGGCTCGCCTGGGTACACGCTTGTCCGACGTTGACCCCGCCGACGATCGCGTTGCCGGTCTGCCACCAACCCGACGGCGTGGTGAGCGGGTTCCACGTCTGCCACGTCTCGCTCGTTATCGCCGCCGCTCCCGCGAGCTCGGGTTCGAACACGGCGCGGCCCTGGAAGGCAGTGCTTCCATCGGTGGCGTCGTAGTCGGCGTCGAACTGCACCGCAGTCGCGTGGGTCCCAGCCGCGGCTTGGTAGGTCTTGTACGACAAGAAGTTGAGGTGATCGAACCGCGTTCC
>JAUZEM010000379.1 GCA_030839005.1 Actinomycetota bacterium
CAGCGGCGCGCCGACGATCTCGATCCCTGGGTCGCGGCGGCCGACGTCGTCGTCGTGGGGGAGTCGGAGCGGTCGCCGATCCCGCGTCCGGGGCCGCTCGTCACCGTCTCGATCACCGCGCTCGGCCACGGCGGGCCCGACGACGGCCTCGACGTACCGGAGGAGGTGCTCCAGGCGCGCAGTGGCAGCCTCTCCGCGCATGGCTACGCGCACTTGCCGCCCTTGACGGTCGGGGGGCGGCTGGGCGAGTACATCGTCGGTGCCTTCGGCGCGCTGGGCGCGGTGACGGCGTGGTGGCGGGCGTCGCGCACCGGCGTCGCGGAGACGGTCGACGCATCGATGCTCGAAGCGATCCAGATGACCTACGTCACGACGCCGACCCTCATGGCGCGGTTTCCCGGCGGACGCCGGCAATCGTTTCGCTGGGTGATGATCCCCGGCAACGAGCCCGCGGGCGACGGTCGTTTCGTGGGGATCACGACCGTGACCGCGCCACAGTGGCAAGCGCTGGCGCGCGTCCTCGGCCGTCCCGACCTCGCCGACGACGACGAGCTCGGCACCATGATCGGGCGCTTCCGTCGAGCCGACGAGGTGAACGGCGCGATCCACGCGTATACGCGACAACACACGGCCGACGAGATCGTCGCGGCGTGCGTCGACGCGCGCGTCCCCGCCGCAATCGTCGGCAACGGCGCGGAGCTCCCGCGCAACGAGCAGCTCGCGGCGCGCGGCGTGTTCGTTCGCCAACCGGGGGAGCCGTGGATCCGGCCACGCGCGCCGTTCCGTTTCCACCGCGTGCCCGATCGAGAGCTCGTCGCTCCCGGCGTGGCGTCCGGCCCGTGGCAACCGCGAACGCGCTCGGCGCCGTCGCCGGACCGATCGGTGCCGGGCGATCGGCCGCTCGCCGGCATCCGGGTGCTCGATTTCACCGCGTTCTGGGCGGGCCCGTTCGCCACGGCGTGGTTGTCGTCGATGGGCGCGGACGTCGTCAAGGTCGAAGCGGTGCAACGGCCCGACGGAATCCGGTTCAGTGCAGCAGTTCGGCCACACGACGACCCGCGCTTCTACGAGAAGTCCGCGCTGTTCCACGCGTGCAATCTCGCCAAGCGCGGGATCACGCTCGATCTCGGCCATCCCGACGGTCTCGCGATCGCAAAGCGCCTCGCGGCGCGCAGTGACGTCGTGGCGGAGAATTTCACGCCGCAGGTTCTCGAGCGTTTCGGTCTCGACTGGGAGGCCGTGCGCGGGCTGAACCCCAACGCGATCATGCTGCGCATGCCGGCGTTCGGCCTCGACGGTCCGTGGCGCGCCCGCGGCGGTTTCGCCCAGACGATGGAACAGCTCACCGGCATGGCATGGGTCACCGGCTACGAGGACGGCCCGCCGATCATTCCCGGTGGTCCCGTCGACCCGATGGTGGGTGCCCACGCCGCGCTCGCGGTCGTCGCCGCGCTGGAGCACCGGGCTCGCACCGGAGTGGGCCAGCTCGTCGAGGTTCCGCTCGTCGAGGTCGCGACCGCGGTGACCGCCGAACAGGTGATCAGGTACGCCATCGACGGAACGCTGCTCGGGCGACGCGGCGCGGGCGGGGTGTACGCCTGCGCGGGGGACGATGCGTGGGTCGCGGTCGATCGGGCCTCCGACCCGATGACGCCCGAGGCGCGCGCGGCCTGGTGCGCGACCCGCACGCCCGACGGCGCGGCGCGCGACGCGCTCGCCCAGGGCGTCGCCGCGGCGGCGATGGTTCCCGCGTTCGCGACCCTCGACGATCCGCAGATGCGCGCGCGGGGCTTTTTCGAGCCGGTCGACAACCCGCTGGTCGGCGAGCAGGAATACCCGACCTGGCCGGTGCGCCTCTCGGGCGGTCCCGAGCGCGTATGGACCGCGCCCGCGCCGACACTCGGGCAACACACCGCCGAGGTGTTGCGCACCGAGCTCGGTATCGACGACGACGAGCTTGCCCGGCTGGAAGCCGAGCACGTCATCGGCACGGTGCCGGTATACGTGTCCTGAAGCCCCGTCGATATGGTGCACCGCGCATGCTGTCGTCGCCGGGGGGCTCCGAGCTCGAGGACGTCGAAGACGCCCTCGTCGACGGTGATGTCGCGTATCAGCGCGGCACCGCGGCCGCGGCGCTGCGTCACCGCGACTTTCGCATCGTGTACGCGGGGACGTTCTCGTCCAACGTCGGCACCTGGATGCAGAACGTCATCCTCGGCGAGTACGCGCTACAGCTGACGCACAGCGGCTTCTTCGTCGGACTCTTGTTCTTCGGCCAGCTCGGTCCGCTGCTGTTCCTTTCGATGATGGGTGGCCTCCTCGCCGACCGGGTCGACCGGCGCCGGTTGCTCGTGAGCTTGCAACTCCTGCAGGGCGTCCTGTCGTTCGGGCTCGCGCTCGTCGCGTGGACGTCGCATCCCTCGCATCTCGCGATCGTGCTCATCGTGTTCGCCATCGGGGTCGCGAACGCGTTGGGCGCACCCGGGCTGAGCGCGATCCTCCCGACCCTCGTTCCGCGCGAGGACATGACCGGTGCGGTCGCGCTCATGTCGGTGCAGATGAACCTCTCACGGGTGATCGGGCCCGCGATCGGGGGGCTCGTCTTCGCCAAGCTCGAAGCCGGTCCCGTGTTCGCCATCAATTCGGCGACATACCTGTTCGCCGTGACCGGACTCGTATGGGCTCGTTATCCGCGCTACGCCAACGCGCGTGGTGCCGATCACACCGAGCATCGCCTGCTCTCCGGGGTACGGATCGCGCGCGCCGATCCCGTGATCAGGTACGTGTTGCTCTCGCTGTTCACGTTCTCGTTCTTCTCGCTCGCCTTCGTCGGCATCATGCCGATCATCGCGACGTACAACCTCGATATGTCCAAGGGCGTGTATGCACTTCTCTACGCGACCTTCGGCTTTGGCGCGGCGGCCGGCGCGTTCACGGTCGGGACGTTCTTCGCCCGACGATCGAAGGTCGCGCTGGTGCGGCCGGGCTTCGTCGCGTTCGCGGTCGCACTCGCGGCCTTCGGCCTGGTCCGCAACAATCCCGCCGCCTTCGTGATCGCGGGCCTGCTCGGCTACGCGTACTTCGTGGTCGTCACGTGTCTGTCGACGATCCTGCAGAAACAGCTACGCAACGAGGAGCGCGGTCGCGTCATGGCGCTGTGGATCATGGCCTTCGGCGGTACCGTGCCCCTCGGGGTCCTCATCGCCGGACCGTTCGCAAAGGCGCACTCGACCCAGATCCTGTTGATCGGAGCCGCGTGGGCCTTGGTGCTCGCGCTGCGGTCCGGCGGGCGATCCCTCCGTGAGAAAGGCGCACCCGATGACTGAGCAACACGCCCTGGTGCAAGCCGAGCTGCGCGTACGCGTGATCGAGCTCGTGCGCGACGTCGATCCGGCGGTCCTCGATCGGCCCGCCGCGGCGACACCGGGTTGGCGCGTGCGCGACGTGCTCGCGCACATGGTCGGGGTCAGCGACGACGTCGTGAACGGACGGCTCGACGGCATCGCATCCGATGAGTGGACGGGCGCCCAGGTGGAACGGCGCCGGAGCATCTCGATCGCCGAGCTGCTCGGCGATTGGGAGCACTACGGGCCGCAGTTCGAGAAGCTTCTCGCCGGTGCGCCGGAGGAGATCGCCGGTCAGGCGCTCTTCGACGCCGCGACACACGAGCACGACGTGCGCCAGGCCGTCGGGCGTCCGGGCGCGCGCGACAGCGACGCCATGGACCTCAGCTGGCAGTGGCTCGTGAGCACCCGGACGCGCGCGGGCGCGCCCGCGATCCGCTTCGTCACGGAGCACAGCGACGTCATCGCGGGCGCGGGCGAGCCGCAGGTGACCGTTCACGCGCCCCGCTTCGAGCTGCTGCGCGCGACGACCGGCCGCCGCAGCGCGGAAGAGATCGCGAGCTACGAATGGGAGCCCGCGCCCGATGTCACCATGCTCATCGCCGCCCCCTTCTTCACGATTCGTGCCGACTCGCTCGCCGAATAGTCATCTCTATGGGTCGCTCGCGCTGCGCCTCCCATACGGTCGGCTCCGCTGTCGCTCCTATGCAAGCTCCTGGAGCACTCCGGCGACGTTGCGTCCGAGCACGTCGAGGCAGTATCCGCCCTCTTGCACGACGAGCGTCGGTCGGTCGAGCGCGGCGATCGTGGCGCCGATCCGTGGGAAGTCGTCGGCGACGAGCCGGAAGGTGTCGGGATCTTCGAGCGCGGTGTCGACGCCGAGCGACACGACCACCGCGTCGGGTCCGAACTTGCGAACGGCGGTGACCGCGCTCGCCAACGCGTCGCCGTACGTGTCCCACTCGACTCCCGCCGGAAGCGGGTAGTTGCGGTTGCAGTCCTCACCCGCGCCCCAACCGCGCTCGCCCGCGAAGCCCAGGAAGAACGGATACTCGAACGCGGGATCGGCGTGCAGCGAGACGAACAGCACGTCGTCGCGGTCGTAGAAGATCTGCTGGGTGCCGTTCCCGTGGTGGTAGTCGACGTCGACGATCGCCACCCGGGCGCCCCGATCGGTCCAGGCTTGCGTCGCGACGGCCGCGTTGTTGAGGTAGCAGTAGCCCGCGAACGAGTCGGTGGCCGCGTGGTGTCCGGGCGGTCGTGTGCACGCGTACGCGGCGCGTTCACGACCGCCGGCGACGGCTTCCCACGCGGTGAGCGTCACGTCGACGGCGGCGACGGCCGCTCCGAAGGTCCCCGCGAGGACGGGATCGCTGTCGTGGGAGTACCAGCCGAGCTGGGCGATGATGTGCTCGGGATCGAGGTGCGGCTGGTCACGAATCGGGCGCGCGTACGCGACGGCTTCCGACGACTCGTCGAGGCCCGTCGCGTCGCGCCAGCGCGCGTGGGCGTGCTCCAGGAACTCCAGGTACTCGGGCGAGTGCACTCTCGCGGCGGGCCCGCTCTCGCCTCGTACGGCAAATGCGCGCGGCGGCTCGGGGCGGCCGAGCCCGGCGCCGGCGATCGCCGCGAGAATCCGATCGACCCGTTCGGGGACCTCGGGCGGATCGACGAGCCGCCCTCGGTCGAGGAACGGCTCGCGGGGATGGTGGGTACGGTGCGCGTCGGAGGCGACGATCAGCATCCCGAAGCTGTAGCACGCGGCGGATGGCGCGATCACGCGATCATCTGGGCATGATTGCTGCCTTCTCCATCACGCCCCTCGGGATCGGTACCTCCGTCAGCGAGTCCGTAGCGGACGCGGTCCGCCTCGTCCGCGACAGCGGACTCCCCAACGAGACCAACGCCATGTTCACCAACGTGGAAGGCGAGTGGGACGAGGTGATGGCCCTGATCAAAGCCTGTGTCATGGCCGTTGCCGAAGCCGCTCCACGAGTCAGCGTCGTGATCAAGATCGACCACCGCCCCGGCGTGACCGACGCGCTCCGGGCCAAGGTCGCCGCTATCGAGCAACGATTGGGGTAGACCGGTACCCATGCCCGACGAACCCGACCCGAAGCGAGTCCAGCGCCGAGCCGAGTCCCTCCTGCCCGAGGAGCGCAGCGTCGGGAGCGACGATCCCGAGGCGCAAGCGGAGGAGATCCTCGCCGAATCCGATGCGCGGATGGACGGTCGCCCCTCGCCGCCGGGCAAATCCATCGAGCACCGGAGCTCCGAGGACACGGTCGAGCCCACTGACTGAACCTCGGACCTTACGAATACGCCCTGCGTCTACCGTGAATGCGTGACCGCAGGCGTAGTGCGCGTGTTCTCGGTCGACCTCGACCAGCCCGCAGCCGTCGTCGAGTACCTCGACCGGATGCTCGCGCCCGACGAGCGCCGCGCGCCCGCGCCCATCCGGGTAGCGCGCGCCATGACCCGGGTCACGCTCGCCGGCGCACTCGGAACGGATCCGGATCTGGTTCCGATCTCGCGGCGGTGCGCGCACTGCGAGCATCCGACGCACGGCCGCCCGACCGTCGCCGGCGACGACCGGATCTCGTTCAGCCTCAGTCATTCGGGTTCGTTTGCGGTCATCGCCCTCGCCGACGGCGCGCTCAGGATCGGCATCGACGTCGAGGAGGTGAAACCTCGCCGCCGGCTCGGTGCGCTCGCGGCGCGCGTGCTGAACGACGACGAACATGCGGCCTGGATCGCCCTCGCGGAGGGGGACGAGCAACTCCGGTCGTTCCTGCGCGCGTGGACGACGAAAGAGGCGTACCTGAAGGCGCTCGGAATCGGGATCGCCACCCGGCTGCGCGACGTGCCGGCGCGCGTCGAGGGCTGGCAGACGCGCGAGCTGAGCGTCGGGGAGACTCGGATCGCCGCGCTCGCCGTCGATCGAACCGACTTCGCGGTGGAGCACGCGCTGCTCGCGCCCCGGGCTACGTCGAATGGCGGAACTGCAGGCTGACGCGCGCGCCGGCGCGGGCGACCTTCGGCACCGCGTGCTCCCATGTGGTCTGGGTGGTGCCGCCCATCACGAGAAGATCGCCGGGGAGCAACGGGAACGCGCGTGACCGGCCCCGGTGCTCACGAGAGCGCATACGCGGGCGCAGGCGGAGCGTGCGCGCCGATCCGAGCGAGATGATCGCCACGACCGGCTCGACCAGCGCCGGATCGATGCGGTCACCGTGCCAGGCGACGCTGTCGCGGCCGTCGCGATAGAGGGCGGCGCCGACACCGTCGAACGCGCGGCCGTAGCGCACGCGCAGTGCCGCCGCCATCTCCGTGAAGATCGCCGGAACATTCGGATCGTCGAGCTCGTGCCCGTACCACGCCGTGAGCCGGGGCTCTTCGACCATCCGGTCGTACATCCGAACCGTCCGGTGCTCCCACGGTGCGTGCGCGACGACGTGTTCGAACAGGGTGTCGGCGCCGCGCACCCAGCCGGCGACGTGATCGACCCAGGTCGTGTCGTCGAGCGCGATGCGGCGCGCGCTCGCGAACGACGGATCGAACGCGGGCGCGGCGCCGGGATCGCCGAGCAGCGTCGGCTGCCATCTCAAGCCGTCCGGCCCGATACCCGAACGCACGTTCGCCATAGGCGATAAGGTAGCGGCGGCGCGGGGGTACCGTGACGTCGTGCTCGAGGACGACGAGGACTACACCGACGAAGACGCCGATGTCGTGGGGCATGCGGAGCCGGCGCCGATCGAGCGCTTCCGCCGTACCTCGGTCGGGGCCGCCCTCGCTGCGGGTTTGCTCGGGTTGCGCGACGCGCTGGAGCCGCCCAAGGACGAGACCCCCGCGATCGTCGAGGACTGGGCCGGCAGAGAGCCCTTCAACGATCCGATCGTGCTGCGGCTCGACCCGGACCATCCCGAGGACTCGATCGTGATGGTCCGTCCCTATCTCGACCCCGGGCGGCCCAAGCCCTGACGCTCGGCATCGGCAACCCGGCCGCCGAAGTTCTCTCGTAAACCATCCCGCTATCACGGGCCGCTATCACGGGCCTGGTGAGATATCCCTCGCGAGCGTGGCGAGAACGCTCCGGAGCAGGCAGTCTGTGCGCGCTCGCGCCGCCACATTCGACACGATTCGTTCGCAGGAGGGGAATTGAGATGAAGCGCTGGTGGCCTTTGCTCGCAGCCATCGTCTACGTCATTGCGACCTTCGCAGCCGTCTTTGCACTGCCGAAAGCTCCGGACGTGACCGCGTCCGGCGAAGCGCTCGTGCGCTATTACCGCGACCACGCCGACACCTTGCGTAAAGCAACATGGCTGCTTACATGGGCACTCGTTCCTTTCGTCATCCTCATGGCGCATGTGCGCTCATTCCTCTCCGGTCTGTGTCGCGATGTCATGCTGATCGGCGTCACGATGTTCGTGGCGACCGGAACGGTATGGACGTGGTTCAACGCCGGCCTTGCGCTGCACGCGGCAACACTTGACGCACACGTCACTCGCACGCTCGTCGACATCAGCGTCTACTTCGGCCCGATCTTGACGGTGGCTGACGTGCTTCTCGCCGGCGCGATCGGCCTCGCCGCGTGGCGCGGTGACGGTGGCCTCCCGCGGTGGCTCGCGTACTTCAGTGCGGTGTTCGCGCTGGAGCAGGCAATAGAAACGATCACGATCTTCGGCAAGAGCGGCTTCATCGCGCCGGGCGGTGACATGAACTTCCAGCTCGGAGCGGGCCTGCTCATCGTGTGGCTCATTGCGCTCGGCGTCGCGACATCGAGAGGCCGCGCCGACACCCGCACGCTCGCGACCGCCTAGCGACTGAGTCGGCGATTCGTCGTTCGAGACGTCGCGGCCGAAACCCGGTCGGGATCAACGCCTCGCCGTGAGTCGCTCGCGTGCGATGGTGCAACGCGCGAGCCGCTCCGGGATCGGTTCCACTCCGAGACCCGGGCCGGTCGGGACGCGGAGCTTTCCGTCGTCGATCACGAACGGTGCGGTGAGGTCTCCGTCGACCCCGAAGAAACGTTCCGACGCCGAACAGTCGCCGACGAGGGTGAAGCCCGGCAACGCGGCGACGGCCAGCAACGCGGCGCGTCCCACGCCGGTCTCGAGCATCCCGCCCGGCAGCGCGTCGATCGCGCCGCGCACGCATGTGTCGTGCACGCGTTTTGCCGCCTCGATGCCGAGCCGCCCGACCTTGATCGCGAGCGCGTCGCACGCGCACCGGACGATCGCGTCCTTCGCGACGGCGACACTCGTGATCGTCTCGTCGAGACAGATCGGAGTGCGCACCTGCTCGACGAGGAGCGCGTGGTCGGCGAGTGCCTCCGGTGCGCACGGTTGCTCGACGCACTGCAGCGCCAGGTCGTCGATCTCCTCGATCTCCGCGAACAGGCGCCGGGCCTCGTCGAGGGCGTAGCTGCCGTTCGCGTCGGCTGCGAGCAGCACCTCGGGACCGGCCGCGGCCCGCGCCGCAGTCAGCACGGCGACGTCGTGGCCGGGCTCGATCTTGCACTTGATCCGCTTGTAGCCCGCCTCGACGTATGTGGCGACGATCCGGCGCATCGCGTCGAGGTCGGCGACCAGACCGATTGCGACACCGGCATCGACGGCCGGACGGCTCGCGCCGAGCCACGCGGCCAACGACAACCCCTCGGCGCGCAACCGGGCGTCGATCAACGCACATTCGAGCGCGGCCCGCGCGGAGGTGTGACCGCGCACGTCGCCGAGGTCCGCGCCGGCGAACGCGCGGGGAAGGAGGTGATCGCGCAACGCGAGCCGTGCGTCATCGATCGTTTCGCCCTCGTAGGCCGGTGTGGCTTGGGCGGTGCACTCGCCCCATCCGATGCCCGCGCTCGTGCGAACCCGGACGAGCAGTGCGTCCTTCACCGCAGTCGTGACCCGCGCGGTCCGGAAGGGTGTGACGAGCGGCAGTCGCACGCGGAACAACTCGACCTCGTGCAGCGCGTCGCCCACCTTTCCGAGCGTACGCGCGAAACGAGCCCGGGCTCGGGCCCGGGCTCGATCGTGTTGTCGGATCTGAAGATTCGTTCAGCGGCGCTTGGCCGCCTTCTTCTTGGCCGGCGCCTTCTTCGCTGCAGTTTTCTTTGCGGGCGCCTTCTTGGCGGCGGTCTTCCGGGCGGGCGCTTTCGCGGGCGCCTTCTTGCCGGAAAGCACCGCGTCCTTGAACGCCTTCAACGGTGTGATGCGAGCGACGCGCTTGGCCGCGACCCGTACTTGTTCGCCGGTGGCGGGGTTACGGGCCATGCGTGCGGGACGGTCGATTCGGCGGAACTTCGCGAAGCCCGAGATCGCAACATCATCACCCTTGGACACTGTGGCCGTGATCAGATCGGTGAGCGACGTCAGGAACTGGTCGGCCTCTCGACGGCTCCAGTCGTTGAGTTCGGCGAGCTCGTTCAGCAGCTGGCTCCGGTTCACTTTTCCTCCATGCGATGTTGGGAAGTGCGGGGTGCATCGTTACACGTTCCCTGCGTCGATGTGTGGATCTCAGGCCCATTTTCAAAGGTTTTTTCGGCTTCGGCTCGTCTCGGCCCGCCCTCGGCGTGCCAAGGTGGGCGGGTGCGTTCGCCGGTCTTCGTGGAGGATCCCGCCGACCCGCGCCTGGCCGATTACGTCGATCTTGCCGATCCCGACCTCCGGCGCCGGACCGAGGCCGACCGGGGCTTCTTCATCGCCGAGTCGCCGCTCGTCGTGCGGCGGCTCCTCGAGTCGGGACGGCGAATCCGGTCGGTCCTCGTCACGCCGGCGCGGTTCGACTCGCTGTCCGACGCGTTCGCGCACGCGGGCCTCGACGTTCCCGTCTACGTGGCACCGGATGCGGTGCTGCGCCGGGTGGTCGGCTTCGACCTCCACCGGGGCGCGGTCGCGGCGGCGGATCGGTGGCCGATGCCCGCGGTCGAACGCGTGCTGCACGGTGCCCGGCGAGTCGCGGTTCTCGAGCGGGTGAACGACCACGAGAACCTCGGCGTCCTGTTCCGGAGCGCGGCCGCGCTCGGTGTCGACGCGGTGTTGCTCGACCCCGAGTGCTCCGATCCGCTCTATCGCCGTTGCGTCCGGGTGTCGATCGGCCACGTGTTGCGATTGCCGTGGACGCGCGTCGCGTCGGTCGAAGAGGTGCGGCGGGCCGGCCTCACGACGTTCGCGCTCACACCGTCAGCCGACGCCACGCCGATCGACGTCGTCGACTGGCCCGATCGAGTAGCCATGATGTTCGGCGCGGAGGGCCCCGGACTCTCCGACGCGTGGCTCGACGCGGCGGACCATCGAGTGAAGATCCCGATGCGGCCCGGCGCCGATTCGCTCAACGTCGCGACCGCCGCCGCGATCGCGTTCTTCGCCGTCTCCGTCAATCGGCCGGAGTGTCGACCGTGATCCGGCCCTGTTCAACCGTGATGTGGCGCGTCAGCGAGATCGCGTCGAGCAGGGCGCGGTCGTGCGTCACGAGCAGCAACGTTCCCGGGTAGTTCTCCAGCGCCGATTCGAGCTGCTCGATCGCGGGCAGGTCGAGGTGGTTCGTCGGTTCGTCGAGGACGAGGCAGTTGACGCCCTTGGCGCCGAGCAGCGCGAGCGACGCGCGTGTCCGCTCGCCCGGCGAGAGTGAATCGGCCGGCCGCGCGACGTGTTCGGCGCCCAAGCCGAACTTCGCGAGCAGCGACCGCGCCGCGCTCGGTACCAGTCCGCTTGCGGTTTCGAAGCGGGCGAGGAGCGGCGCCGGGCCGGAGAAGGCGGCGCGGGCCTGGTCGAGCTCTCCGACGATGACACCCGGCCCGAGCCATCGTTCGCCGGCGTCGAGTCGCCGCCGTCCGATGATGGTGTCGAGCAGCGTCGTCTTGCCGCCTCCGTTCGCGCCGAGGATCGCGATCCGCTCGCCGTACGCGATTTGGAGATCGATCGGACCGAGGGTGAAGTCACCCCTCCGCACGACCGCGCCGGCGAGACGCGCGACAACGGCGCCGCTGCGGGGCGCGGCCGCGATCTCCATGCGCAGGTCCCAACCTTCCCACGGCTTGTCGATCGCGTTCCTGTCGAGCCGGGTGAGCGCGCGATCGGTGATCTTGGCCTTGGCCGCGACGTGCTCGCTGCTGTTGCGCCGGAACTCGCGGATGTTCTTGTCGTTCTCCCCCGATTTCGCGAGCTTCGCCTTGCCCTGCACCGACCACTGGCGCTGGCGCTGCGCCCGTTCGAGCAACTCGCCGCGCTGCGAGCGGTACGCCGCGTACTCTTCCTCGGCGTGACGGCGGGCGGTCGCGTGCTCGTCGAGATACGACTGCCACCCGCCCGCGTATTCCGTAGCCGAGTGCGCGTGCTCGTCGAGCTCCAGCACCGACGTGATCGTGCGGTCGAGGAACGCGCGATCGTGCGACACGACGACGGCGCCGCCCGCGAGCTCGTCGTGCAGGAACCGTTCCAGGCGTTCGAGCCCGGTGAAATCGAGGTCGTTGGTGGGCTCGTCGAGCAAGAAGACGTCGAAGCGGGCGAGCACGATGGCCGCGAGACTCGCACGCGCGGCCTGGCCACCCGACAGCGCGTCCATACCGAGGTCGAGCACGCCGGCCGCGAGGCCGAGGTCGGCGCATACTGCACCGACCCGGGCGTCGAAATCGGCGGCGCCGAGCGAGAGATAGCGCTCGAGCGCGTCGGCGTACAGGTCGTCGGCGCCCGGAGTCTCTCCGGCGAGCGCGGTCGACGCGGTGTGCAACTTCTCGACCGCGTCCGCGACCCCGGTGCGGCGAGCGAGGTACGCGCGCACGGTCTCCCCCTCGCGTCGTTCGGGCTCTTGCGGGAGGTAGCCCACGGTCGCGGTCGGCGGCGTGAGCGTGACGCCTCCTGAATCGGGCGCGTCGAGACCGGCCAGGATCTTGAGCAGCGTCGACTTGCCGGTGCCGTTGGGTGCGATGACACCGACGCGGTGATGCGGTCCGACCGTGCACGACACGTGATCGAGCACGACGTGCGGCCCGAACGACTTGGTGAGGTCACGGGCGACGAGGGAGGCGAACGAAGACGACACGGCGGCACCTGCGGGCGAGCGGCGGACAAGAGGCTCGGAAGGCGGCCGGATCACGACATCGGCGCCCAGGATAGCCCGGTGCGCGAGCATCGTCGTCGTGAATTCAACTGACCGCGTGCCCGCGTCGGCGCTCGAGCTGGACGACGACCGTGAAGCTCACGGGCTCCGGGTGGTCGACGCCCGCCATGCCGGCGAAGTGTTCGAACGAGCTCGGCTCGTCGACGTCGACCTGGTGCGCTGTGACCTGTCGGGTTGCGACTTCTCCGAATCGGTCTGGCAGAGAGTGACGCTCGTCGACTGCCGCGCGTCGGCGATCGAGCTGCCGCAGGCGCACCTGCGTCACGTGACATTCGAGGCCTGCAAGCTGGACGACGCGAACTTCCGGCTCGCCAAGTTCGAGCACGTCCGGTTCGACGGATCGGCGCTCTTCGGCGCCGAGCTCATCGGCGCCCGGCTCGACGATCTCACCTTCGACGGAAGCGATCTGGCCGGCGCCGACTTCTCGAACGCGAGATGCTCCGCGGTCGACCTGCGCGGCGCCCGGCTCGACGGTCTGCGCGGCATGGCCTCGCTTGCCGGAGCGACGATCGGTGTCGACCAGCTGCTCGGCCTCGCGCCCGCGCTCGCGCAGGCGCTCGGGCTGCACGTGAGCTCCGACCAGAGGGAGACGACAGCGAAGCGACCGGAGGGAGTGGAGCGTGGAGTCGACCCATGAAAAAGGACGTGGGGCCGAATATGCGTTCGCCGAATCGATCCTCCGCACCGCTAGAATCGCGGTGCTCCGCCACGGGCCAATGTTGTCCCGCGGTGGCCAGGTCCCGACTGGAGCTGACCGCCCGAACCGAGGATGACGCCGTAGTGGCTGATCGCGAGCTACCCCCGCTGTACGACCCCCGATTCGAGCACGACGCGTGCGGCGTCGGCTTCGTGGTCGACGTGAAGGGCCGCAAGAGCCACGCCATCGTCGACGAGGCGCTCACCGCCGTCTGTTGCCTGAACCACCGGGGCGCGGCCGGCGCGGAGCCCGATACCGGCGACGGCGCCGGCATCTTGGTGCAGACGCCCGACAGCTTCTACCGGGCGACCGTCGGCTTCGCCTTACCGCCCGCGGGCGCCTACGCGACCGGCATCGCGTTCGTCCCCGTCGACCGGGTCGACGCCACGACCGACGCGGTCGCCAAGGTCCTCGCCGACGAGGGCTTCGCGGTGCTGGGCTGGCGCGCGGTCCCGGTCGACACGGACCAGCCCGGTGCGTCGGCGCGTGAGTTGATGCCCGCGTTCGTGCAGGTGTTCGTGGCGAAGAACGGTCTGGTCGGCGACGAGCTCGAACGGCACGTCTACCTCGCGCGCAAGCGCATCGAGCACGAGACCGAGGCGTACTTCGCGTCGCTCAGCGGGCGGGTCGTGGTGTACAAGGGGATGCTCACGCCCGACCAGCTCAAAGCGTTCTACCCCGACCTACGCGATCAGCGATTCGAGAGCGCCCTCGCACTCGTGCACTCGCGCTTCAGCACGAACACGTTTCCGAGCTGGCCGCTCGCGCACCCCTACCGGATGCTCGCCCACAACGGTGAGATCAACACGGTCCAGGGCAACGAGAACTGGATGCGCGCCCGTGAGGGTGTGATGACGAGCGACGTGCTCGCGGGCGATCTCGAGCGCGCCTTCCCGATCTGCACGCCCGGGGCCTCGGACACCGCCCGCTTCGACGAGGCGCTCGAGCTCCTCAACCTCGCCGGTCGTCCGCTCCACCACGCGATCTTGATGATGATCCCCGAGGCGTGGGAGAACCACGAGAGCATGGATGCGCCGCGCAAGGCGTTCTATCGCTACCACGCGGCGCTGATGGAGCCGTGGGACGGCCCGGCCTCCATCGCGTTCAGCGACGGCACGGTGATCGGCGCGGTGCTCGATCGGAACGGTCTCCGGCCGTCGCGCTACTGGGTCACCGACGACGACCGCGTCATCATGGCCAGCGAAGTCGGCGTGCTCGACGTCGATCCGGCGAAGATCGTGAGGAAGGGTCGGTTGGAGCCGGGAAAGATCTTTCTCGTCGACACCGCGCAGGGGCGCATCATCCCCGACGAGGAGATCAAGTCCGATCTCGCCGCGCAGCGCCCGTACCAGCAGTGGCTCGACGATGGGCTCGTGCACCTCGACGACCTGCCGCCCCAGTTCCCACTCGTACCGCAGCACAGCTCCGCGGTGCAGCAGCAGCGCATGTTCGGGTACACCGAAGAGGACCTGCGCCTGATCATCGCTCCGATGGCCCGCAACGCGGTCGAGTCGCTCGGCTCGATGGGGACGGACACGCCCGTGCCCGTGTTGTCCGACCGTCCCCGAATGCTGTACGAGTACTTCAAGCAGCTGTTCGCGCAGGTCACGAACCCGCCGCTCGACGCCAACTTCGAGGTGCTCGTCACGTCGCTGAATTCGGCGCTCGGCCCCGAGGGCAACCTGCTCGAACCGACGCCGGAATCGTGCCGCCAGATCGTGTGTCCGACGCCGATCCTCACCAACGAGGAGCTGGCCAAGCTGCGCTACATCGACGACACCGACTCCGCGGTACCGGGGTTCACGCCCTTCTCGGTTTGGTGCCACTACCCGGTCGCCGAGGGTGGCGACGGACTGCGCATGGCGATCGACAACGTGCGGACGCAGGTGAGCGACGCGATCGCGAGCGGCGCCAACCTCGTGATCCTCTCCGACCGTTATGCCGACGCGGAGAACGCGCCCATCCCCGCACTGCTCATCACGGCCGCGGTGCACCACCATCTCGTGCGCGAGAAGACGCGTACCCGCGTCGGGCTCGTCGTCGAGACGGGCGAGGCGCGCGAGGTGCACCACTTCGCGTTGTTGTTGGGCTACGGCGCGGGCGCCATCAACCCGTACCTCGCCTTCGACACCATCCGCGACCTGTGCCGCGAAGGCGTGTTGAGCGGGATGACCGAACGCAAGGCCGTCAAGAACTACGTGAAGGCCGCGGGCAAGGGCATCCTCAAGGTGATGTCGAAGATGGGAATCTCCACCGTCGCGTCCTACACCGGCGCCCAGATCTTCGAGGCGGTCGGTCTGCAGAAAGCGCTCATCGACGAGTACTTCACCGGCACGGCGTCGCGCATCGAGGGCATCGACCTCGACGTGATCGCCGAGGAGGTCGCGCGGCGGCACAACATCGCGTATCCCGACCGGCCCGGCGAGCTCGCGCACCGAGAGCTGACCGTCGGCGGCGAGTACCAGTGGCGCCGAGAGGGCGAGTACCACCTCTTCAACCCGGAGACGGTCTTCCGCCTCCAGCACGCGACCCGCGCGAAGCGCTACGACATCTTCAAGTCGTATACCCAGCGGATCGACGAGCAGAGCAAGCGCCTCTGCACGCTCCGCGGGTT
>JAUZEM010000398.1 GCA_030839005.1 Actinomycetota bacterium
CTGTGGAACCCAACGGTATGACCATCGGCGTCGTCCACTTCGCAGTACCGGTTGCCCCAGAAAGCGTCGATCGGTGCGAGATGCCCGCGGTGCCCGGCACTGGTCAGTGCTGCGTACATGTCGTCGACCGCGTGACGAGTTGAGAGCCGCAGTTGCAGCACGGTAGCAGTTGACGGGCTCGGTCCTCGCCATTCCGAGTCGTACATCGCGATCACCGGAGGCGTACTGAACGCGACGTGCACATCTCTCGCGACATCAATCTGTACATGTTCGCGGCCTTCGGCTCCATCAGGAACTGGAAGCCCCGCAAGGCGGTAGAAGTCCATCGCCTTCGCCATGTCGGCGACAGCCAGGTGCACGCCGATAAACACTGAACTAGCACCCTCAGGTTCGCCCATCGACGCATAATGCCCGATCAGTCGTCATCTCGGCGAGTACCGATCACTGGCAGATATGGACGCGCGAGTCGTGGCGCCGGACGACATGTGTCGCTCGCGTTCGCGAGGGTCTCCCAATCGTGAAATTCCGACCAATCCGGCCGCCGCGCGCGGCGCGTGAACTTGACGCTCGTAAGGTCCTTCGCGCCATGGTTCTCTAGGCAGGTCAGACCTACCGCACAACGAACGGAGGACGACATTGGACACTCGGACAACCGGACGGATCTTCGGCTGGTTTTTCATCGGGACCTTCATAACCAGCATCCCCGCGCGGCTCCTCTTCGTTCATGGACTGGGAGCTAGCTGGACCGACGTGCACTTCATCCCTGGAGCCGGTTCCGACACGAGCCTGCAGATGGGCGCGATCTTTGAATTCGGACTGATCGTCGCGAACATCGCGACTGCGGTCGTCATCTACCCGCTCGTGAAGCGACAGAGCCACACCCACGCGCTCGGATACGTCACCGCTCGCATCATGGAGTCGGTCATCATCGCGATCGGTCTTATGAGCATCATCTCGGTCCTGAGCGTGAACGACGCGCTGGCTGGAGCTACAGGCGTCCAAGCGACCGCACTCGCCATTCAAGGCAACTCCCTAGTGCACATCTACGAATGGGCCTTCCTTTTCGGGCCCGGACTCGTTGTCGGCTTCGGGAATGGCTTGCTACTGGGTTACCTGATGTACCGCTCGGGCCTCGTTCCTCCTCGTATGGCCATGTTGGGTCTCATCGGTGGCCCACTGCTGATCCTGTCCTTCGTGATGATCCTGTTCGGTGCCTACAAAAACGGGTCGGGACCTGCGACCCTTCTGGCCCTTCCGGAGATCGCTTGGGAGGCGTCGCTCGGCATCTACGCGGCATGGAATGGCTTCAGATCGAGCCCGATCGCCGGGCCCAAGACCGTGATGGCATAGCCGTCCGGCTGCCGAGACGCGGGACCCATAATGGCCCGATCTCGATCATCGGAGCGAGCGCCGATCGCCAGACCTGGCGCGCAGCCGCGTTCGGCAAACTCAGGTGAGATGGGCTTCGAGTTCCTTCATGTCGAAGTAGCGCCGCGTGGAGTTCGTCGCCGTGGACGCAGACCTCGCGCTCAGGTTCGCGGAGGAGTGGGCGGCAGCGTGGAACGCTCACGACCTCGATCGCATCTTGACGCACTATGCGGACGACGTCGTCTTCCCGTCCCCACACATCGTCTGGCGCCTCGGCGAGTCGTCGGGCGAGGTCCACGGCATCGACGAGCTCCGGGCGTATTGGGGAAGTGGCCTGGAAGGTGAGTCCGACCTTCACTTCACGGTGGAGGACGTTCGCTACTCCGTCGACACCATCGTCATCAACTATCGCAACCAGCACGGCCACGCGGTCGCGGAGGTGCTGCGGTTCCGCGATGGGCTCGTCTGCTGGGGGTGCGGCGCCTAGGTGCCGAGCTGACGCCGTCGGCCGAACGGCGAACATCAACTGCGCCACTACTCAAGAAACCAGGAATTCGGTCGCGTGCCAGTCATCATGCTCGCTCCGGAGTCTTCGTGGGAGTGCCGATCGGCAGATCGGGATGTTTGCGCTGGGATCGATGGTCGGGTGGTAGTTCTCCTAGGTCCTGCGGGTCGGGGTCGGGTGGATGTGAAACCGTCTGGTGCGGTCGGGCGTCTGTGTGGGGATGGTTGGTCGAGAGTTGCGATACGCGAGCGACGGTGACCTCGACGCGTTTTGTCGTCGTGAGTGGCCGCGGCTCGTGGGCGCGTTGAGCCTGTACACCGGCGACGTCGGTCTGGCTGAGGACCTGGCCCAAGAGACGATCGCTCGGGTGTGTCAACATTGGCGCCGGGTGCAGCATCTCGACGCGCCGGGCGCGTGGGCGCATCGGGTCGCGGTGAACCTCGCGCATTCGCACTTCCGCCGGCGCCGTGTCGCGGACCGCCATCTCGCGCATGAGCGTGCATGGGAGCCGGTGGACAGTCTTGACGCCGTCGCGACCGCGCTCGCCTTGCGCGCCGCAATCGCGCGGCTTCCGCACCGCCAGCAGCTCGCGCTCGTCGGCCGCTACTACCTCGACCTGCCTGTTCGCTCCGTCGCGCAGATGCTCCGTTGTCCCGAAGGCACCGTCAAGACGCTCACCAGCCGCGCGATCGCCAACCTGCGCGCCGCGGGGCTGATCAACGACGTCGAACTGGAGATGCAGACCGATGAATGATCTGAGCGCCGCGTTCGCCGAGGCCGCCTACCAACCCTCCGACGGACCGGACATGTCCGCGGCCCGACAACGAGGCCGGCGCCGCCAACGCCGCCGGCGCGGTCGCGTCGCGGCCACGCTCTTCGCCCTCGTCGCGGCCGCGACGTTCACCGTCACGCGTTTCGACGAGCGCGGACCGCGTCCCGCCGTTCGCATCGCGACGTCACATGACCGCTGGCAGACGTTCACGAGCCGTACCGGTGACGTCCAGATCGAGTACCCGCCCGACTGGAACGTCGCGCCGGCAGTCCTCACGCCGCACCTCTCCGACCCGCACGAGGTCCTCGCGCTCGGAACCTTCACCATGGCGCCCGCGGATCACAACTGTGCGCACATCCCAGTGAACGCGTTGGAGCAGATGAGCCCAACCGATGCGTTCATCTGGATCACAGAACGAACCGGCACCGACAACGACCCGGCGTGGAACTTCGGCCCTCGCCCAGCATCGATCGACCCGACCAGTGGAACCGACGCCAACGGCGGCGACCTCGCCGCCTGCCTCAACCGCCCGCTCCTCGGTACGGAACGCGCCGTCTCCTTCGATGACCACAGCCGACACTTCACCATTACCTACGCCATCGGCACCGACGCAACCCAACAACGACGCGCCGATGTCCTCGTCATTCTCAACTCATTTCACGTCAACTAGACCGTCAATCACCGCGTTCCAACCCCGACGGCGACCGAACGGTCACCGGACCACGCGGCGAGGCGCCGCGTGAAAGTGTGATGGCTCAGCGAACTCGCCCACGCAGGCGAGGAGCATCTCGACCCGGCCTTCGCCGCCGGATACGAGCGCAAGGCGGGATTCGATCCATCCGATGATCTCGACGCGCTACGACGCCACGGGCTCGGACCCGAATCGACTGTCGTGGACTTCGGCACCGGCACCGGCGTCTTCGCGATCGCCGCGTCCGCCTGCTGTCGTCGCGTCATCGCGTCATCGCGCTCGATGTCTCACCAGTGATGATCGCCGTATTACGTGCGCGGGTCGAAGACCTTGGGATCGACAACGTCACCGTGGTGGAGGCGGGCTTCCTGGTGTCTTCGATCGGCTAGACGGGATTCGCGTAATGCCGGCAGCGTCGATCCAGAGTGAAGTCGGGAGCGCGGTGATCGCGACGATTGGGAAGCCCTGTCGATGGGTGCCGTGAACGGGCTCGCGTCATTTCGCGGTGGTTGGCGGGCTTGGTGGCTGAGCCGGAGCACGCCCAGTGCACCGCGTGTAGTCGGCGCCCGCCTCGACGAGCGGTCCCGTTTCGCCAGGACCGCGGCCTCCATTCGCTTCGTCGACCGAGACCGAACAAGCTCCGTCGGGAAGCGGCGCGACATAGAACCCTGTCCGGGGCCCGGTCGACATCGGTACCACGTCGACGGTGAACGGATCGAACGAGCTGCCGTAGATGCCGGTTATCCGAAGCTTCGTGATACGGGCGTCGGTATCGCCGAATGCGAACAGCTGCCCGCCGACGCGGGCCCAAATGGGGTGGCCCGGGCAGAAGTCCTTGGTTGTCTCGCCGCGAAAGGCGAGATGGAAGCAGTCGAGCCGGTGATCTTCGCTTCCGAGCGGGAAGTCGCCGGGGACCAGCGCCGTCATGATGTACTCGTCGCCAGAGATCCTTCCATGTGACGCCTCGACGGCTGTGGCGGTCGGGTCCACGCGGCCGACGTGAGTGTCCGGTGAGAGCTCGATGAGCAGCTTCTGCCAGTCGGTGTCCGAGATGGTGTGGACGTCCTCAGCGACGGCGAGGGTCTCCTGCTCACTCGGTCCGTTCGAGCCTTCGACCACCACGTGAAGATCGCTTCGCTCGTCCCAGGCGACAGCGAATCCGTATGGGTGTCCTTCGTCTGTCAGCGTGACGAGGTTGGCGTCGTGTCCTCGCACTTGGGCCGGTCGCGGGTCGCGGCCGCTTAACGCGCGTGCGGCCTCTGGCGATGATGCGGTGATGAGCACCTGGTACTCATTCTCAGGTGTCGGCGCGTACCCGACGCTTGGCCGCCCGTCGCGCTCGTCCGCGCTGATGATGGCGAAGCCGTCAGGTAGGTGCCCGGCCACCCACGCGTTCCCGGTCGACCCAGACGAACCCGAGGACGTGCTCAAGCCGCTCCCGCCGCATGCTGCCAGCGCGCACGCGGCACCGACGAGCAGAAGCAGCCGCCTCATCCGCAGCCGAAACCACGGCTTCGCCAAACGCTGCAGGAGGGTGACGAACAAGATCGTCACGGATCGTCGTTGACGCACATCGGCAAGGTTCACGCGCACGCATAATGCCCTGGGACGCTTATGCCCAGCCCAGCGCGGGCGGGAAGGGGAGCATCGGTCGATCCAACGACTTTCCATTCGCACCCTCATGACGACAGAGGCGTCACCCGCCGGAGGCACCCAGGTCGGCTGCGGATGGCGCGTCAGCCTGCGATCACGACGACCGCGGAGATCAGGCCTAGGACCGTCACCAACGTTCCGCACGTCATAAGGAGAGTGCGCGACGTTCGGACGTGTGCCGCAAGTGACCTGCGCGACGACGGTCGAATGCGGCGTTCAAGCTGATGCTGTTGGCGAAGCCCGTGCTCGCTGAGCCAGGCGACCGAGCGACGGTCAGCGGCACTCCAGAGCATTGCGGGCCCAACGATGAGACAGATCACCGTCGCAAGCACTTAGACCTCTGCGATTAGCGGCACGCACGCATAATGCCCGATCCCGACCACATCAGCGAGCGCCGATCGGCAGATCTGGCGCGGCCAGGAACTCGCCCGTCGGGTTCGAACGCCCCATGGAACAATGAAGTGCGTGTGGAGGATTTCGCCGCTCCCTCTCGTCGTCCTCATGGCCGCGACGGCGTGCTCATCGAGCGGGAAGTAGATCTACATCACCGGCTACATCGAACGATTTGTTGTGGCCGCGCCACTTGCGGCGGGA
>JAUZEM010000413.1 GCA_030839005.1 Actinomycetota bacterium
CATCCGCCGTGCACGTCGTCATGTATTCCGCCGCCGCGACCATCGCGCGGGGCTCCTTTGTGGGATCAGCAGGACATACCCCCGACGACTTGTCCACCTGGACCGCCGTCCGCCCGAGCGTCTCGGACATCGCCGCCGATGGACGCTTGACCGCGACCGTGACCATCGCCGTTCCGCGCGACGCCGCCCCCGGGGAGCAATACGGCGTCGTCTGGGCCGAGGCACGCTCGGCCCCCGTCGGCGGTGTCGGCATCACGCAGGTCAACCGCGTCGGGATCCGCCTCTATCTCTCCGTCGGCGCGGGCGGCCCTCCAGCAGCCAACTTCACGATCGAATCGCTGACCGCCGCACGCGCAGCCAATGGTCGACCAACCGTCATTGCTGCCGCGCACAACACCGGCGGCCGCGCACTCGACTTGAACGGAACCCTGCAACTACTCGCGGGTCCCGGCGGCCTGCGCGCGGGCCCGTTCCCTGCCACCCTCGGCGTCACCCTCGCGATCGGCGACACCGAACCCATCACGATCGCCCTCGACAACCAGCTACCCGCCGGCCCCTGGAACGCACAGATCACCCTGCACAGCGGACTACTCGAACGCACCGCGCAAGCAACCATCACCTTCCCCGACGCCGGGACATCGCCCCCCGTCAACACCACGCCCAGTCGGCCCGGCTGGCCCCACGCCGCCGTCGCCGGCGTCGCCGCCCTGCTGCTCGGCAGCGGAACCCTGCTTATCGTGCTCAGACGACGTCGGATCACCGTGGCGTGAACACACGTCCGGACCTTCGAAGCGCGCTGGATGCCAACTCCCGTGAAGCCCAAGCCGACAGCCACGCACGCCCGGCGGCATTACCCGGCACGTCGAAGTCGCAACTCGGCACTACGACCAACCGGACGACCGCACCGCCGCCTGACCGCGCGCGCGTTGCCCGTGGCTACTCACGGCCGCGCTCGCGATTATTGCCTCGCGCATAACGGCACTTATGCCACGCGATTCGACTCACGCCACTGCGCGTTCTGGGACACGTCTGGGCTGTGCTGACACGAGCGACCGGATCCGTCGATCGGTCGCACACGCTCCGGTCCGCTCTCAGTCACCGCGGTGTCCAATGATTGTGATGGGCGCGCTGGGCCGGGATCTGAATCTTCGATCACGTTTGGTCATCGTTCTGCGGTCGGATGGGTCGGCTGCGTTTCGCACGGCGCGGCGCTGATGATGGCGGCTTCAAAGAACGGGCTGAATCGTTCGGTTCCGTGCCACCATCCCACTCGAAGCCGTGACGGCAGGACGAAGTCCCCAAATCGCTTCTCCGTGAGGATGTCTCCTCCGAAGGGGACGTAGTCGAAGGTCTTCTCTCCGGCGTCGCCCCACCTTTGAAGATTGACCGACTGGACCGCTCCGTCGTTGTCGATGGTCAAGTGCAACGCAGGGCGTTCGGGTGCCAGCGCAAGGTCAACGGTGATCTCGTGGTCGCTCTCCGCGCGCCAGAAACGGGTTGGACTCGGGAGAAGTCCGATCGGTGCGACGATTCCTTCGGTCGCGGCTCGGCCCGCCGCGGAGCGGACAATGTTCTGATCGTTGGAGTGAAACATGCGTATGGCACCGAGCAGCCGACCGTCGATGCTCCCACGTCCGTCGTCATAGCTGTCGGTCACCGTCACGAGCGGCACGTGGCGAGGGACCTGCGCGCGCCAGATGAATGACGATCCATCGCAGTCCTGCTGGGCTGTGAACGGCAACCAAACACCGATCTTGATCCGTCCCGTCATCCGCAGCCTCATGCGCGGTTGGAGGAGCGCTCCATCAGCGATCGCGTGCGTGAAATACCGGCGCACTGGCTCATCACAACTCGACAAAGCAGAGGGGTCGAACCGTGAGATGCGCTCGGGACCGTGATTGACGGGTGCCTTCATGATCGGGAGTCCCATCTCCGGGATGTCCCGCCGACACTGCCGCGAGCCGCCCTCGGCCCCGCCGGGACGAAGGTCCATCCCCACGTGTCGTCCGCCTCGGCGGGCAGGCGACGGCGACGCGGGCCTTGTGAGAGAGGCGGCATTCGCAGGAGTCTCGCGCCCATGCCTGCGAAGCCGAGATCGCGAACGCCGGCAGCGGTGAGCTGAACGCCGGCGGGTAAGCCCTGCGCAGCGGCGACGAGGATGACACCGACGATAAGCGCGACCGCAGTCCACGCAGGGAGCAGTCGCGCCCTCAGCACCGCGAAGCCGAACCCGAGGCCGGCGATCACCATCAGCGCGCCATGGACGACCATCAGCGGGCCGAGCCTGTCGCTGAGGGCGGCGTAGTCCTTGGTGCCGTTGAGTAGCGCGTATACGACGGTCCCGGTGAAGAACACGTACGAGTACGCATAGGCAAACGCGCTGATGTCACCCAGCCGTCCGATGCGCGGTCGTTGCACTACCGCGAGTCCAACGATGAAGATCGGGACGGCCGCCTCAGCGAGAAGGGTCAGCCAGAGCTGCGCGCCGGAGAATCCGCCCTGTGTCATCTCGATGACGTCAGAAAGAAAGTAGAGCGCGGAGAAAACGAGGGCACCGAGTCCGATCAGGCTCGTCCCGCGAGACAAACTGCGTGAGAGCGCCGCTCCGGACCGACGTGCGCGATCGTGCGGTCGCACCTCGACTGCGTCGTCACGTCGCGTCGGAGCGACCTCGAAATTCACGACTGGCGGTGTCATCGGACGCGCCCGGCGAGCGGCGCTGACACCGCGAGGCGCGTCTCGTCGCGCGATTCGGCGTCGTCGGGGTGGGCCTCGGATCGTGTTTTGATTCCTCGCAACATTCTTCGCTGCATCGCGAAGTCGCCGAACTCCATGAGGATCACGCCGAAGACTGCGGTCAGGGGATGTCGCCAGTCGTAGACGGCGTGGACTCGAGTGACGAGTCGCGTCCGGTTGGTCTCGGCGGGAGTGAGTCGCCACGCCCAGGTGCTGTCGGGTTTGCTCCAAAGCAGGGAGGTGTTGACCTCGAAAGATTGGATCTTGAACGCCGTGCGATCCGACGGTGTGGCCGACGGCGACATCGGTATCCATTGGCCAACTTCGAGGTGTTGGAGGTCGGGCGCGATCGTGGTGGCGCTCGGGCGGCCGAGATTGTCGAGTAAGTCATCGCTGTAGAAGCCGGCACGACCACAACCAACCTGGACGAGCCACGGCCAGACCGCATTCGGCGGCGCGTTGATCGTGATCGCCCGAGTCGATCGGAACTGCGCGTGCGGTAGCACCGTGTCGCCGGGAAGAACATCTCCGATCTCGGCCGGTGTCGCACCCCATCGGCAATGCCACCTCCGGTACAACGGTGCAGTCGCGAAGACCGGGAGGTCGTAGACAACATCGCGCACTTCGGCGAGTAACTGTCGACCCGTCGGCGCTGAGGTCCTAGCCATCTCGCCCGCTCTCCCTCGGTACGGTCACCTCGACACTGCTCCAAGCCTGGTCGCCGAAAACGCACGGCAGTAGGGCCGGCAGTCCTCTTCCTCGATGCCCTTTGGCGACTCGAGAGCGAACAAATCGCCGGCGACGCCGGCAGAACGCGCCGAGTAGTCGGTCGCGGGTTTCCCGGCGACAGGTCGATCTATCGCGTCGAGGTTGTCGGAACCTGAGCGCCCCGGCGACTGCGCCCCGCGTTTGAGAGCACACGCGGCGACGGCTCGGCCCGCGTCCCATCCCGGTGCTCGACCACCACTTGGCGGGCGAACCATCGCGATATCAGCTCCGCTGCGCACCAGCACCCACGAGATGACCGAGTTCGAGTTCCACTTCTCGCCGACATCGAGGTCGTCGCGGCCCCAAACGGGCGTGGGTACGGAGGGCAGCAGCGCGAGGATTCGTCGTGCCATCGCCAGATCGTCGGACAGTCTCACGGGACTCGCGATCGCTTCGTCAATGTCAGGAATCCGGCCCGCTCGCCAACGTCGAATCTCGTAGCGGAAACACCGAAAGCGTCCGGCCCAGCTCGTTCCAACGGAGCCTTCGGCGACGACACCTCGTCGTTCGCCGTGTAGGTCGGAAACAGGCGTCTGCTCAATCACAAAGCGGCCTTCGGGAACGTGGACCACCAAGGCCGAGTGGTAGAGATCGCAGCGTCCCCGCCGTTGAACGAACGCCAACACGGCCTCGAAGACCTTGCCGCTGACCCGGACGATATGCGCGCCAGCACCTAGCGGGATCCAGTAGAGATCCACCACTCCCCACGATTCGTTGACGTCGTGCCCAGAGTCGCGCTCCCACAGACCGTCGATCATGATGAGAGTTAACCGCGCGCCGGAGGCCATCGGTAGGGCCAGAGGTCCCGAGCGCGCTTGGAAGAAGGCCTCGAGAATCATCCCCGAACGCCACGTTCATCAGAGGTCGCGGGTATCTCCTAACGCCGGGAGAGTGGCGTTCGCGTTAGTGGCCGATCCGCACTTCGGGGGGCGTGGGACACGCGCAACGGTCGGAGCCGCGATGGTCTCTCGGGTCGCCTGATACGTTCCGCGGCGTCGACTGACTGTCGGCGGTGTCCGGCTCGGCGAGGCTTCAAACAATGGGTGAGATCGATGAAGGTGTCATGCAGGGCTACCTGCTCCTCGCAGACATCTCCGGGTACACGACGTTCTTGACCGGCACCGAACTCGAGCATTCGCACGCGATCGTGACGGAGCTCACGAAACTAATCCGAGCAACACTGACACCTCCGATGCAGTTCGTGAAGCTGGAAGGCGATGCCGTGTTCTGCTTCGCTCCGCAGGCGGCATTCCCGAACGGAGAGTTGCTGGTCGAGCTCGCCGAGTCGTGCTACTTCGATTTCACCAATCGGCTGTTGAACATGACGCGCTCGACAAGGTGTACGTGCGATGCCTGCCGTGCCATCGGCGGTCTCGACCTCAAGTTCGTCGTCCACAACGGAACGTTCATCGTCGATCGTGACGAAGATGGCCGCCTCGATCTCGCGGGTCCCGACGTGATCCTCGTGCATCGGCTGTTGAAGAACACGATCATCGAAGCCGGCGGGCCGAGCTCGTACGGGTTCTTCACCGACCCGTGCCTCACGGGCGCCTCGACCGAGCTCCGGCTTCCCGTTCATGAAGAGTCGATCGAGTCGTTCCCTCAGGTAACCGGCGTCGTGCAGGATCTCGCGGCAGTGGCGGCACAACGACGCGAGGCGCAGGTGGTTCGCCTCACCGACGACAACGCCGATTTTGTGTCCTCGTACATCGTTGATGCGCCGCCCGCAGTGTGCTGGCAATACTACGTGGAACCAGGAAAGCGACACCGTCACGTGGAGGCTGTCGAGACAGGAGTCGAGTTCACACCGAACACAGAGGGCCGGGTCGCGACAGGAGCGTCGAGCCATTGTGCTCACGGCGTCGGTGGCGATGGTCTCCGGGAGTATCTCGACTGGAGACCCTACGAATACTTCACCTGCCGTCTCTCCCCTGTTGAAGCCGAGGGTGTCGAGTTCTTCACGTTCGTCGAGTGCCTGGAAACGTACGAGTTCATCGACCTCGGGGACGGCCGCACCGAGCACCGGTGGCTGCTCCGCACGGTCGACCGCACTCCCGAAGGGATCCGCGCCTTCGAAGAGTCCTCTGCATTCATCCGCGAGATCTCGACCCACCCCACGTGGGGTGATCAGATGCGCCGCCCCATCGCCGAAGACGCAGTCCTCTACGGGCTCGACCGTCCCGTGAGCTGACCTGTTGGCCCTATCACCGCAGCGACCTCCGCCACGGCGCGCTCGCCGCTCGCCGCTCTCCGCTCGCCAAGCGTGAGGCGCGTAGAGAGCAGCTCGATCGATCGACGGATCGTCGCGTTACGTCAGTCCCGCAAGATCGGTCCGGCACGTCTGGCGGGCATTGTTGGTGTCCCGGCTTCGACGGTGCATCAGGTTCTGGTCCGTCATGGCTGCAATCGGTTGCGGTGGA
>JAUZEM010000445.1 GCA_030839005.1 Actinomycetota bacterium
GACGCGAGATCGACGTGCGTCGCGAGCGCATCGGACTGCGATCCGGCTCGGGTCACACCGGGAACACGGACGTAACACGGCACGTGCATGATCTCCTCGTACACGAACGGACCCTTCGATCGCAGGCCGTGCGAACCACACATGTCGCCGTGGTCCGACGTGAGGATCACGATCGTGTCGTCGTAGGTTCCGCTCTCATCCAGAGCACCGAGCACCGTTCCGAGCGACTCGTCCGCCATCTGCTGGAGCTTCACGTAGTAGTCGAGGTTGCGCAGCCACGACCTCGTGTCGCTCGGGTCGATGTATCCCCAGAGGCCGTGTTGCTGATCCCATCGCCACTGCCGCTGCGCGGCCGGCTTGTCGAGCAGGTCGTCGGCGAAGTTCGCGGGCAGCGCGTCGCACACCTCGTCATAAGCGGTGTCGAACACCGGCAGCACGTCGTCTTCCTTCCACTTCGCCCACTCGAGCACCTTGCGCGCGCGTCGCACCTCCTCGGGGTTGCGCTGGTCGTAACCGGGCTGGTCGATCGGGAACCACATCACGTCGTGCGGGTTCACGAGCGCGACGGTGAGGAACCACGGCTGCTGCGCGCGCGCGGCATTGGCGCGCAACCACGAAGCCGCGTTCGCGGCGATGATCGGGTCGAAGTGCACGCCGGTGCCGGCCCAACCCATGAAGTGGCGATCGTTTCCCTCCCAATCGGAGAAGCCATACGCAGTCAGGTCGGGCGACACCGCCTGTGAGAGGTGCCACTTCCCGATATAGCTCGACCGGTAGCCCGCGCCGCGCAGGATGGAGCCGATCGTCGGGACCGCGGGGTCGAGCTCCGTGTGTTCGGGCATGATGACGTTGTCGACCACTCCGTGCTGCGCGAGGTACTGACCCGTGAAGAGCGAAGCGCGCGACGGCGAGCAGGGTGAGCTATGCGTGTAATGCCGCGTGAGGTCCAGGCCCTCGGCGCGCAGGCGGTCGCGCCACGGCAGCCTCACGCTCGGTGGGAGCCAGCCCCGGTTGCGCTCCTGATCGGACACGACGAGGAGGATGTTCGGCGCCGGGGTGTTCCGAGTATTCATCGCGTGTCACACTGCACGGCGGGGAGGGCGAGTTGCCAGTTCAGGACGAAGAAGACAGACCGGCGCTCTGGATCGGCCACGTGGTGCTCGCAACGCACGACGTGATCCGATCGTCGGCGTTCTATCTCGACCTCGGTCTGCGGCAGGTGCACGAGCCGCGCGCGAATGACGATATCGCGGAGCTCGAGATGCGCGGTGGAACGCACCTGGTGCTCGTGCTCGACCCAGATGCCCGCACCGACGGCCGGGGCGCGCCGTTCGACCTCATGATCGACGACCTCGACGCGCTGCACGACAAGATCGAGGCGGGCGGCTCCGAAGTCTCGGCGATCGAGCGCGGCGGGCACGCCAGCTTCACCTTCCGCGATCCCGACGGCTACATCGTCACCGTGAACGACTCGCACGTCTCCGGCGTCGTCTGAGCCCGCGCCGTCAGCCCTTGTAGCCGTCCAGAACGCCGGTGAGTCCGCTCGGGTCGTGCGCGCCGAACGCGAGCTGTTCGAGCACGCCGAGGCCGACCTTGTCGCCAGAGCGCGCGCGCATCACCTGCTGGATGTGGATGTTCCACGGCTCGACGTTGTCGAGATCCTCGACCTTGTGCTCCTCCGAACCGACCGCGAGCTCGCCGTGCCAATGCCCGTGACCCCACTCGGGATGCGTATACCCGAGCCCGCGCATGCGGAACGTGATCAGTGGCTCGAGCTCGATGTGCTCCTCGGTGTGATCGTGGCGGATCAGTCGCAGCGTCGCACCCTGCGACCGGCGCAGTCCCGGCGCCCAACGCACCTCGTGCGTCGCGCCCGCAAGATGATGGATCCGTTCGTCGGCATTCCACGTGGGATCACCATCGCCGATGACGTCGAGCACGGCCTGGCTTCCGACCCATCGATCACCGTTGGCGCGTTCGAAACACAGGAAGTGCGTGCAGCGGTCGTCCCAGTTGATCGGCGCCCACAGGAAGAAGATCTGCGGCAGGGCGAGATCGGGCGCCGCCGGAGTCGGACCGCCGACCGGCCGCACCCCCCACGACCGATCCTTCGTGCCGTAGACGCGGTCGATCGCAATCTCGTGGCCCGCGGCCGAGATGCGTCCCGACCACGTGCCCCATTGGGTCATGCGGGTGGAGTCCATGACCGTCCGCGTGCCGGTGGTCAGCGTTTGACGCGGCTCTTCGAGCGCGATCGTACGGGCGGTGAAGGTCACGTCGGCGTCGATCCCGAGCTCGGCCGCGTCGGCGCGCACCCGAGTGGTCCGCAGCGGTTCGACGATCTCGATCGTCAGTGGACCGATCCGAGTCTCGCCGCGATCGGCGGGGATACGTCCGGACGCGAACACCGACCGCTGCACTCCATCCCGCACTACGGCGAACGCGCCGTCGATGATGCCGCGGTTCGGGTACACCGCCATGCCCGCAGCGAAGTAGTAATCCTCGGTGTAGCCGTTGAACCAGAACCGGTCGTAATGGTTCGGGTCGCCGGTCGCCGGGTGCGCGAGCGGCAGCGGCGTCTGGTGGATCGGATAGTCGTCGAACGGCGTGAGCACGGCTCGAGGGTAAGGCTCAGTCCGCGACGGCGTCGAACTGCGTTCGCAGTCGCACCATGGCCTCGGGCGCGGCGGCGGCATCGCGCGCGAAGGCGCGCAGCGTCACGATCACGTCGGTGGCGCCGGCCGCGACGAGCTCAGGGACCGATGCCATGCTCGCGGCGAGGGCGGGCCGGCCGTCATCACCCATTGCCATCCGTAGTGGCGCCTGCACCTGCAACATCGACGGGTCACGACCCCCGGAAGCGAAGGCGTCGCGGATACGGCCCACTCCCGTCGCGATGCCCTCGACGGTCTCGCCCATGATCGGGATCCATCCCGCACCGTGTTCGACGACGCGCGCCAGGTTGCGGCCGTGCAGCGTGCCGGCGATCCAGATGGGCACTCCGCCCGCTTGCACCGGCTTCGGTTCGCAGTAGATGTCGCGGAACGACAGTGTCGGCGCGTCGAGCGCCGCGGGAGTGTCGCGCCACAGGACGCGACACGCGGCCAACACGTCGTCGAGGAGCTGGCCCCGGTTCTCGAACGACAACCCCTGCGCGTCGTACTCTTCGCGCTGCCAGCCCGCGCCCACCCCGAGGTCGACGCGACCGCCCGACACCTGGTCGAGCGTGGCCACCTGCTTCGCGAGAAGGGCCGCGGGGCGCAACGGCGCGATCAGGATGCCGGTCGCGAGGCGAACCCGCGTCGTGACTCCCGCGACCGCGGACAACATCGTCAACGGCTCGAGCCACGGCGCGTCCGGTGGGACCGGGAACTTGCCCCAGGCGTACTTCTCGGTGTGCGGACCCATGACCACGTGATCGACGACGACGATCCGATCGATCCCCGCGTCCTCGGCGGCCCGACCGAGATCGGCGAATCCGGCCCATCCGCCCGGCGGGAACGTCGCGCCGAAGTTCGCGAGTCCGACGGTGAGCGTGGGGCGTGCAGTCACTACGCGCGCTCGATCGTCAGGCGGTGAGCGATCGCGCGCGACGACGTGCCGACGCGTAGCTCGAACTCGCCGGGCTCGACCGTCCACGCGTGCGCGGCGATGTCCCAGAACGCGAACGCCCGTTCGTCGAGCCCGAGGATGAGGTCACGCGTCTCGCCCGGGTCGAGCCACACCTTGGCGAACGCTTTCAACTCCTGCTGCGGGCGGGCAACCGATGCCTCTGCGTCGTGGACGTAGCACTGCACCGTCTCCGCCCCGCGCATCGAGCCGGTGTTGGTGACCCGAACGTGGACCGCGTCACCGTCCCAGGTCGGTGGACCGAGCTCGAACGTCGTGTACGACAGGCCGTGGCCGAAGCAGAAGCGGGGCTCGATGCGGCGGGCGTCGTACCAGCGGTATCCGACGAAGACTCCTTCGCCGTAACGCACCTGCGCGCGCTCTCCCGGGTAGTTCGTGAACGCGGGCGTGTCCTCGAGGCGCACCGGGATCGTCGTCGGCAACTTGCCCGAGGGCGAGACGTCGCCCGACAGCACGTCGGCGAGTGCGTTCCCCCACTCCTCGCCCGGGAACCACGCCTGCACGATCGCGGGCACGTCGCCGGCCCACGGCATGTCGATCGGCGATGCCGCGTTCACCACGACGACGGTATTCGGGTTGGCTGCCGCGACTGCCCGCACGAGCTCGTCTTGCGGTGGCGGCAACGCCATCGACTCGCGATCACTGCCTTCGGTCTCCCAGTCGTTGTCGGTACCGACCACGCACACGACCGCATCGCAGCGGCGTGCGAGCGCGACGGCGCGGTCCATCAGGTCGGGCGGCGCGGGCGGCCGGCATCCGATCTCGAGCCCGCCGAGTCCACGGGGCGGGACGAACTCGACTTCGAGCGTGTGCGGCTCGCCCTCGGACAACGTGGCCGCGCCGGCCGCCTCGGCACTGCCGTAGCCCATGAACGCGTCGCTGCGGGCGTTCGGGTTCCAGTTGTCGACGATCACTTCGCCGTCGATCGACAGTTTCGCCCGGCCGACCTGGACGAGCGTGAACGTCCATTCTCCGGTCTCGGGCGCGACGACCGTGCCGCGCACCTTGAGCGAGAACTCCTCGGGTACGCCGTGGCCGACGCGACCGATAAACGTGAAGAGCCCGCGAGCCGAGTCCTCTTCGTACACCGCGTCGCCCGTGCGTTCGCGACCCGCGTAGTACTGCACCGAGAGCGGGCCGCGCAGCATCGGATCGTCCAGCACCGGCGTTCGCTTGAAGCTGTAGCAACCGCGCTCGTGCGCGACCTCGACCCCCGCCCCGCCGAAGCGGGCGCGGAACCCTGCGAGTGGCGAGACCGGCGGATGCGGTGTGACGCGCGCGCTCCCTCCGCCCTGGATGACCGTTGCGTCGGCGTTCGGTCCGATCACCGCGATCGACATGACCGCCGGGGAGATCGGGAGTGCCGCGCCTCGGTTCTGCAAGAGCACGAAGCTCTCGCGGGCGGCGCGCCGCGCGATTGCCCGGTCGATCGGGTCGTCGATACATACTTCCTGCGGACGTTCGTCGTCGAGCCGGCCCGTCCGCTCCATCAAGCTCAGAACGCGGTGGACCTTGTCGTCGAGTGCCGTCTCGGCGACGTCGCCTGCCCGTACGGCCGCCGCGAGCTTCTCGCCGAACCACTGCGGCGGTCCCGGCATCTCGAGGTCGAGCCCGGCGCTCGCGGCGGGAACCGTGCTGTGGGTGCCGTACCAGTCGGACATGATGAGGCCGTCGAATTGCCACTCGTCGCGCAGCATCGTGATCAGTTCGGCGTGCTCACTGCAGTAACGCCCGTTGACCCGGTTGTACGCGGTCATCAACGCCCACGTCCCCGCCTCTTTCACCGCGGCCTCGAACGGGACGAGCGAGATCTCGCGCAGGGTGCGCTCGTCGACCTCCGAGCTGATCGTCATTCGCTCGAACTCGGAGTCGTTGGCGACGAAGTGCTTCACGGTGCAGCCGACACCCTGCGACTGGACTCCGGTGATGTACGCGACTGCCATACGCGCCGAGAGCACGGGATCCTCCGAGTAACACTCGAAGTTCCGGCCCGCGAGCGGGTGGCGATGGATGTTTACGGTCGGCGCGAGCAGTGCATGCGCTTGCTTGCGACGCGCCTCGACGCCGAGCCGCTTGCCGACCTCGTGCACGAGCTCGGTGTTCCAGGTCGCGCCGAGAGCCGTCCCACACGGGAAGTTGGCCGAAGGCCGGCCCGACCACTGCTCGCCGCGGGCGCCGCTCGGACCGTCGGTGACCTTCAGCGCCGGGAGGCCCAGACGCTCGGCGCCGGGACCGTGCCACAGGTCGACACCCGCGGTCAGCGCGGCTTTCTCGTCGAGGGTCAGCTCGGTGACCAACTTCTCGATGCGCTCGCTCATGGCGAGAATCCTCTGCCACGATGCGTCGATGGAACAACTTCACGGCAAGGTCGCGGTTGTGACCGGAGCCGGTAGCGGTATCGGGCGGGCGCTCGTGCGACGATTCGCCGGAGAGCAGATGCGCATCGTCGCGGCCGACATCGAGGGCGCGGCGCTGGCCGAAACCGTCGACGGCCTCATCGGGACGAGCAGCTTTGTGGCAGATGTCGCCCGCTTCGATGACGTCGACGCTCTGGCCGAGCACGCGTACGAGACCTTCGGCGCGACCGACGTGCTCTGCAACAACGCGGGCGTCTTCGCGGGCGGTCTCATGTGGGAACGTCCGCCCTCCGACTTCGCCTGGACGCTCGGCGTCAACCTGTGGGGCATTCTCAACGGCATCCGCGCGTTCGTGCCCCGCATGCTCGGAGCGGGCACCGCCGCGCACATCGTCAACACAGTGTCTATGGCCGGCATCTGCACGAACGCGTACTCGGGCCCGTATACCGTTTCGAAATTCGCCGCGCAGGCGGCCACCGAATGCCTCGCGCACGACCTGCGCGCAATCGGTGCGCCCATCAAGGTCTCGGCCGTCGTCCCCGGCTCGGTCGCGACGCGCATCGCGACCTCCGCACGCAACCGACCGGATTCCCTCGCCGGGACGCGCTCCGACGACGCAGCGTTCGTCGAGCAGGCGTTGGCCGACCTCACGTCGACGCGCGGCGCGCGGCCAGATGACGTTGCGACGATGGTCCTCGACGCGATTCGCACCGAGCAGTTCCTCGTGCCGACCAAGCCGAGCTACGCGCACCAGCTCCACGATCGATTGGACGCGCTGGTCGAAAGGAAGCTGCCTCCGATGCCGGCTTTCGACTAGCGGCATGACTCAGCGAGCGTTTGGGCATAGTCATGCCGATGAGACGTCTGAAGCCGCGGGCCGCACCGGCGCATGTGATCGCGTATGTGATCGCGAGTGTGATCGCGAGTGTGATGGCACTCACCGCTTGTTCCTCGTCGGCCACGAGCGCGGCC
>JAUZEM010000484.1 GCA_030839005.1 Actinomycetota bacterium
CCCACCGACATCGACGGCGTCGATCAGTCGCGGATCGACGGTACGAGCTTCGCGGCGGCGCTCCGCGACCCGGCCGCGCCCGAGACGCACGAGACCCAGCACTTCGAGATGCTCGGTTCGCGCGGCATCTACCACCGCGGTTGGAAGGCGGTCACGTTCCACCCGCTCGGCGCGATGTACGACGACGGCCTCGACCCCGACGCCCCCTTCGACGACGACGTCTGGGAGCTGTACGACATCGTGGCGGACCCGTCGGAGACGGACGACGTCGCATCCGCCGAGCCCGAACGGCTCGCGGCCATGGTCGCGTTGTGGTGGGCGGAAGCCGCGCGCAACGACGTGCTCCCGCTCGACAACCGTCCGCTGTTCGCGATCATGAACCCGCGGCCGACGACACGGCAGTCCCGCACGACCTACGTGTACTACCCGAACGGCGCGCCCGTCCCGGAGTCCGTCGCCGTCAACGTGCGCAATCGCTCACACACGATCACCGCGACCATCACGGTGCCGGACGGTGTCGTCCCGGAAGGGACGCTGCTCGCGCTCGGCTCGGTACTCGGAGGCTTCACGCTCCAGATGGTCGACGGCCGGCTCCGCTACGTGCACAACCTCTACGGCGCCCGGCGCGACGTCGTCGAGAGCACGGGAATCGTTGCGCCCGGCGCGCACATCGTTGCGCCCGGCGCGCACGAGGTCTCGTTCGTCTTCACCAAGACAGCCGAGTACACCGGGCGCGGAGAGTTGCTCCTCGACGGTCGCGTCGTGGGCGCGGGCGACATCCCGCATTTCACGCCGATGACATTCTCGTACACCGGCGGAGGATTGACGTGCGGGTACGAGGTCGGACCGCCTATCGGCGACGGCTACGAAGCGCCCTTCCGGGCGAACGTCGAGATCGACAGGGTTGTCGTCGACGTCTCCGGAACGCCGCACCGCGACCCGGCCGGCGAGTACGAAGCGATCATGTCCGAGCAATGAGACGACAGCATCGGATCGCGAGGATGTGGCGGATCGCGACGGTGTGGCGGATCGCGACGGTGTGGCGGATCGCGGCGGTCGCCGGCCTGGCGCTCGGGGCCGGCGCGACGTCGATCGTCGCGCTCGCGTCGCGCGCGCCCGCGCAGCCGGCCGGTGAGCACATCGCCGACTACAAGGTCGGGATGCAGCTGCGGGCCGACGGCAACCTGGCCGTGAACGAGCAAATCACGTACGACTTCGGCGCGGCGTCGCACCACGGCATCTTCCGCGACCTCGTCGAAAGCGAGACGTACGACGCGCACCACGACCGCCGCTACCTCATCAGCGGTGTGACCGCGCGAGCCGACAACAATCCCGCGCGGGTGGACGTGAGCCACACCGGGAGCTATCTGCACGTTCGTATCGGCGACCCGAACAGCACCGTCACCGGGGTCCACACCTACACGATCGATTACAGCCTCGAAGGTGCCGCCCGTACCTTCGCCGACCACCAAGAGCTCTTCTGGGACGCGATCGGGAACCGGTGGTCCGTGCCGATCGATCGCGCAACCGTGACGTTGAGCGGCCCGGCGCCGATCTCGCGCGTTGCCTGTTACGCGGGCGCGCCGGGCAGCCGGCTGGCGTGCGCCGGCGCGTCGGCGCGTGGCCGCTCGGCCACGTTCTCGCAAACCGATCTCGGGCCGGGCGCCGGCCTGACGATCGTCGCCGGCTTCCCTTCGGGATCGATCGTGCCGGACCCGCAACCGATACTCCACCGCAGGCGCACGGCGGCCGACGCGTTCGCCGTACGTGCGAACACCGTCATTCCCGCGATCGTGATCGGGCTGCTGACGATGAGCTACGTGCTGTGGCTCGCGCGGCGGCGCGGCCGCGACCGCCGTTACGCGGGTTCGGCGGTCGACGCCGCGTTCGGCAACGCGACCGGGGCCGAGGAACCGGTCGGCATCGGGCGCGAGGACGCCGGGCCCGTCGAGTTCGTACCTCCGGACGGCGTGTTGCCCGGCCAGGTCGGCACCCTCGTCGACGAGCACGCGAACCTCGTCGACGTCACCGCCACGATCATCGACCTCGCCGTACGCGGTTGGCTCACGATCACCGACCTCGACGGCGACTACGAGCTCACCGCCACGCAGGTCGCCGGTAAAGGCACGCTGCTTCCCTACGAGACGGCCCTGATGAACGCGCTCTTCGGCGCGGGGCCGGAGGTCAAGCTCTCCGATCTGAAGTACAAGTTCCGCGCCGAGCTGGCGCGAATCCAAGACGCCATGTACGACGACGTCGTCGCACAGGGTTGGTATCGCATTCGTCCGGACCGTACGCGCCAGCGCTGGGTCCTCATCGCCCTCGGGTTCCTCGTCGTCGCGGTCGCGGCGACCGTGATCGTCGCGCTGGGCTCGTCGTTCGGGCTGGTTCCCGTGGGTTTCGTGCTCGGAGCGATCACGCTCCTCGCCGTCGCGAGTCACATGCCGTCGCGCACGGGCAAGGGAAGCGCGATGTTCTCACGCGTGCGGGGCTTCCGGCGTCTGTTCGACGAGGGTGACCAGGGCCTGCGCGAGAAGTTCGCCGAACAACACGAGATCTTCTCGCAGTACCTGCCCTACGCGATCGTGTTCGGCTGCACCGACAAATGGGCCCGGGTCTTCGCCCAGCTCGACGCGCAGCAACTCGAGACCGGCTGGTACCGCGGCAACGCACCCTTCAACGCGATCTTGCTCGCGAGCTCGATCAACCACTTCGGCACGGTCGCAACCGGCACGCTCTACGCGAGCCAACCTTCGTCGTCGAGTGGAAGCGGCTTCGGCGGCGGATTCTCCGGCGGCGGTGGTGGCGGCGGTGGAGGCGGCAGCTGGTGATGCGCCGTCAATGATGGCGGCGCCGTTGCCAGAGTCGATCGAGCACGACGCCGACGAGCGCGGTGACGACCAGCACGTAGATCATGCGGGTCCGGTGATCGAAGAACACGAAGCTCACCTTGACCTCGTTGGTGTTCTTCAGCACGAAGACGATGAGGAGCGCGAGCAATAGGAGGCCCGCGCCCACGCGTGTGACCTCGCGGTTGCTGCGACCGGCGGGATGATCAGCCATGGCCGCCTCCAGCCGTGAGGTAATCGTCGATCACACGGTGCATGTGCAGGATGTTGCCCTCCTGGCGAGGGTTCAGGCGCGGTCCGGTCCATCCCTTCGAGCGCATCCCCTGCTGGACGTTCCCGAGGTTCTCGTAGTCCTGTTCGGTGATCTCGCCCCAGCTCCGCTCGCGCCAGTTCTCGAAGAACTTCGGCTGCACGCGGCGCTCGTCAACCGTGTCCGGTGCGCGCCACTCGAGCACCCAGGTGTCCTTGATCGAACGATTGGGATCGCGTCCGAGCGGCCGCACCCGAAACAGGATCGCGCTGCCGGGATAGATCGGCCCGACGACGTTCGGGAACCAGAACACGTCGTCCGCGCTCGTCATGAGGTCGGGTGCCAGGCCCGAGACGTCGAAACCGCGCGCTTCGAGGAGCTGCATGCGGCGCGCCTGGTAGGCCTCGAGCAACGTCGAGCCCGGGGGTGGGCCGACCGTGCGCAGCGCTTCGATCGCGGCGCTCTCCTCGGCCAAGAACGCGCCTCCGAGCCCGGAGACGAGGTTCGCGAGGATCTCGCCCTCGTCGTACTCGTCGGGACCGAGGTGCAGTCGTGGACTGGGCCGGAGCTGCCGGCGCGCGCCGGGAAGACGCCCGTAGTGGGCGTGCCGTCCGAGCTGCTCGTACTCGATACTGACGTCGTCGGTCCACGGCAGGATCTGCCGGTGCAGTCCTTGCACGTGATAGCCCTCGTTGAACGCGTCGACGACGGCTTTCCAGTTCGCGTCGATGATCGTGCTCAACGAGGCGCGCAGACGCATCTGGTCGAGGTGATACGGACCGAGCAGCGTCGGCAGGGGATCGAGATAGTCGAGCAACGGTTCCGCGTCGGCGTCGAGATTGACGAACACGAAGCCGCCCCACGTCTCGACCCGCACCGGGGCGAGCGCGAGGTCGTCGGGCAAGCCGGCGAAATCCTCGCGATCGGGAACATCCACGAGACGCCCGTCGAGCGCATAGCACCAACCGTGGTAGGGGCACGTGATCGCACCGTCCGCGAACGAGCCGCAGCCCTCGGCGAGCCGACGGCCTCGATGCAAGCACGTGTTGTAGAACGCGTGCAGTACACCCGTCTCGGCCCGGACGATCGCGACACCCTCGTCGCCGATCGTGTACTCGACGAAGTCGCCGGTTCCGGCCACCTGCTCCTCGCGGCACGCGATCTGCCACACCCGTGACCACAGCCGCGCGTGCTCGAGCTCGGAAAAGTCGCGAGTGGTGTATCGCTCCTTGGGCACGAAGCCGTCCCGGACGAGCAAGGATCGGAGGTCGGTCATGTCAGAATCGGACTGTAGCGGCGAGTCGAGGGGCAGCGTTGCAGTTCAATCTCGCGGATCTCTTCGAGCGGGTGGCCGACGCCGTCGCCGAGCGCGACGCCGCGATCTGCGGCACCGAGCGGCGCACCTATGCGCAGCTCGACGAACGATCGACCCGGCTCGCGCACCTGCTTGCCGGCCGGGGCGTTGGACCCGGCACGCACGTCGCGCTCTACATGTACAACTCGATCTCACATCTCGAAGCCATGTTCGCCTGCTACAAGTTGCGCGCGGTTCCGATCAACGTGAATTACCGCTACGTCGACGACGAGCTCGAGTACCTGCTCGCCGACGCCGACGCGGTCGGGATCGTCCACGATGCCGGCGTGCGCGAGCGTGCCGCGCGCGTCGCCACCCGTTGTCCCGACGTGCGCTTCGTACTCGACGTCGAGTCGCGTTCGTTCGCCGCGGAGCTCGAAGCCGCGTCGCCGGCGCGCGATCTCGGTCCCCGCTCCTCGGACGACCATTACGTGCTTTATACCGGCGGCACGACCGGGATGCCGAAGGGCGTCCTCTGGCGGCACGAGGACATCTTCTTCGGCGCGATGGGCGGGGGGAATCCCGGCGGTCCGCCCATCCGACGGCCCGACGAGATCACGGCGTCCGTGATCGACAATCCCGCGCAGCGCCTCCGGCCGTTCCTGCCCGACGGCGACCCCGGGCCGCCACAATTCGTCTCGCTCGCGCTCGGACCGCTCATGCACGCGAGCGGGCAGTGGTCGGCGATCGGAACGTTGCTCGGCGGCGGCAAGGTGGTGCTGTACGACCGCCTCCACGTCGACATGGAGCACGTGCTCGATCTCGTCGAACGCGAGCACGTGAACGCGATGAACCTCGTGGGAGACGCCAGCGCGCGCCCGCTGCTCGCGAAGCTCGCCGAGCATCGAAACCGCTGGGACACGTCGTCGTTGCGCTTGGTCGGTTCGGGCGGGAGCATCCTCTCCGGCGACACCAAGGAAGCGCTCATGGCCGAGCTCCCTTCCGTGCTGGCGATCGTCGAAGGCATCGGCTCGTCCGAGTCGCCCGCGCAGGCCGTGGCCGTCACGACGCGCGCGGACCGCGCCGCGCCGAGCCGTTCGCTCACGTTCGTGGCGAAAGCCGAGACCGTGGTGGTCGACGACGACCTCCGGCCGCTGCCGCGTGGATCAGCGGTCGTCGGGCGGCTCGCGACGCGCGGCCGCGTTCCCCTCGGCTACTACAACGACCCCGACCGCAGCGCTCGCACGTTCGTCGAGATCGACGGCGCTCGTTGGTCGTTGCCCGGCGACATGGCAACCATCGACACCGATGGGACCGTGCACCTCCTCGGACGCGGTTCGTTGTGTATCAACACCGGCGGCGAGAAGGTGTATCCCGAGGAGGTCGAAGCCGTGTTGAAGAGTCATCCGAATGTCGCCGACGCGGTCGTCGTCGGCGCGCCCGACGCGCAGTTCGGTCAACGGGTCGTCGCGATCGTCGCGCCGGCGCCGGGTACGCCGGCACCCGATCTCGCCGCGCTCCAGGAGCACTGCCGCGCGCACCTCGCCGGTTACAAGGTGCCGCGCGCGGCGCACGTCGTCGACGTCGTCGTGCGCACCGCGGCCGGGAAGGCGGACTACGCGTGGGCGCGCGCGATCGCGACTCCGTGAACCCGGCGGCGCATCCACGGATCGCGCTCGCGCAGACGTGGTCGGCGCTCGGCGGCCCGGCCGATGCGCTTTCCGAGGTCGACCTCGACGAGGTCGGAAAGAGCTTCGACCCAGTCGTGCCGTCGAGCTTCGCGATCGGCGCGGCCGCGACTGCCGCCACCGGCGCCGCGGCTCGGGCGGCGGCGCTCGTCCACGAGCGGCGCGGCGGTGGAACCCAGCGGATCCGGCTCTCGGTAGCCCGCGCGATCGACTCTTTCCGCGCCAACCTGCTCCTCCGGGTCGACGGTCGCGCGCCCGGCGACGTGTGGAACCCGATCAGCGGGTTCTATCGCACCGGCGACGAACGTTTCATACAGCTCCATACGAACTTCCCGCACCATCTCGAACGAACGCTCGGCGTGCTCGGCTCGCCCGGAGCACGCGACGACGTGAAGCGTGCGATCCGCACCCGGAGCGCGTTCGAGCTCGAGGATGCGCTCGCGGCGGCCGGCGCCTGCGCGACCGTTGCCCGCACCCGGGACGAATGGCTCCGGCACGAGCAAGGGTCGGCGGTGCGCGCGCAACCGCTGCTCGACATCACGGCGCTCGGCTCGCCGGCGCGCGGCTCGCGCGACCTTCCCGCCGGTGATCGTCCACTTTCCGGCGTGCGCGTGCTCGATCTGACGCGCGTGATCGCGGGACCCACCGCAACCCGTACCCTCGCCGCGCACGGCGCAGACGTGCTCCGCGTCTCCGCGCCGCACCTCCCCGAGATCGAAGCCCTGTTGCCGGACACCTCGATCGGGAAGCGATCCACCTTCCTCGACGTGCGCGACCCGGCGGCGGCGGA
>JAUZEM010000560.1 GCA_030839005.1 Actinomycetota bacterium
CGCGAGCTCAATGGCGAGGGGGATGCCGTCGAGCCGGCGGCAGATATCTGTGACCGCTTCAACGTCGTCATCAATGTCGAGGTTCGGCTCGACTGCGCGGGCTCGCTCGACGAACAGTGCCGACGCCGCCGAGCCCGGGCCTACATCGAGCGACGGCACCGGCCAGGCCCATTCGCCTCCGACACCGAGGGATTCCCGGCTCGTCGCGAGGATCGTGACGCCCGGACACTGTGCGACGAGCGCTTCGACCAACGGGACGGTCTCGTCGAGCACGTGTTCACAGTTGTCGAGCACCAACAGCAGTTGTCGCGCGCGAAGCGACTCGACGAGACCGTCTAGCCAACTGCCGCGCGACGGAGCGATCGCGAAGACGGCCGCCACGGCCTCCGTCAGGTCCGCCGGATTGAGGATCGGCGCCAACTCGACCAACCACGCGCCATCCCGGTACTCGCCCACCACGGCCGCCGCGGTGTGCAATGCGAGGCTGGTCTTGCCGACACCGCCAACGCCGACCAGGGTCACCAGCCGGTGCGCACTCAGCGCCTCGCTTACGGAGGCGATCTGCGTCTCGCGACCCACGAGGCTCTTCGCCGGGGCCGGAAGGTTGCCCGGCCGCACCTCCATCGTCCGCAGCGGCGGGAAGTCGACCCGCAATCCGTCCGCGCGCACCTGAAAGATCGTGAGCGGCTGGGACAGGTCTCGCAGCCGGCGCTCACCCAAGTCGGCGAAGTCAAGATCGTCGACAAGAGAGACCGTCGTCGCCGCAACCAAGATCTGGCCGCCGTGACCGGCCGCCATGACGCGAGCTGCACGATTCAATGTCGGGCCGAAGTAGTCGTCACCGCGTTGCTCAGCGTCTCCGGTCGCGATCCCCATGCGCACCGGCAACTCGAGTCGGCGTTGCGCCACAATCGCTGCGTCGACAGCGGCGCGAGGCGACGCGAACGCCGCGCACACACCGTCGCCCGTGTGCTTGAAGAGCCATCCGCCTTCGGCCTCGATCGCAGAGCGCAATACGTCGTCGTGGACGGCCAACGCGCCCTGCATCCCTTCCCGATCCGATTCCCAACGACGGGTCGAGCCCTCTATATCGGTGAACAGGAACGTCACGATCCCCGTCGGCCGAGTCATGGGCCCGAGGCTACGCCCCGCTCACGGGCTCGGACGGAGGTCGATCAGGCAAAAGCAGTCAACCTTTCGCGCTGCGCCACTGCGAACTCCCATCGGCCTACGGCGCGCCCTTCAAATGCGTGAGCAGTGAGCGGATCTCGGCGTCGGGTTCGAGACCGAGCCCGACCCGGCCGATGTACTCGAACGCTTCGTTGGGTGAGAGCGGTTGCATGAACGGCCCCGCCCGCACGTCGCGGTACAACCGGGAGAGCACGCTGCTCGACAGGTAACCCGCACCGCCGCTCAAGGCCAGGGCGCGATCGACGACGTCCGCCGCCGCTCGATTCACGATGAGCTTCGTGCACTGCCACTGGTGCATGAGGTCGCGGATGTCATCTCGCGTGAGCTCGCTATCCGGACGCGCGATGTGTTCGTCGATCATCTGTCCGGTGCGGCTGAGCGCGGCCCGCGCCGCGGTGAGCGAGACGTCGATCTCGGCGACCTGGAACTGCGTCGCCGGCCGTTCCGCGAGCACGTGGTCGAACGGCGGCTTCCGCCGTGTCTTCACTTGATCGACGATGTACTGCCGCGCGGCCTCGGCGATACCGAGGAATGCCCCGACGAGCGCGTAGTTCGTGACGGCGATCCCCAGCCATCCGTCGGTGCCGAACTCGCCGATGGGCGCGCCGGGGAACACCATCGCGGCAGGCACGAAGCAGTCGGTGAACACGACGTCGTGACTTCCCGAGCCGCGCATTCCCATCGCATCCCAGTTGCCGCGCACGTCCATGCCCTTGGCGCCCCGCAGCATGATGGCGATGCCGGAGCGCCACCAACCTTCGGCGTCAGGGATCTTCAGGAACACGGTCACCGAGTCGGCGATGTCCGAGTTCGTGGCGAAGATCTTGTGGCCGTTGATGACATAACCGCCGTCGACCGGCGTGGCCGTCGTCTGCGGGAACACGAACGCGCTACCCGACTCCGTGCCGGCACCCGACACGACCGCCTGTGACCGGCCAAGAACCGGCAGGAACTGGCCGAGACCCTCCGACGCCGCGGTGTCGCCAGTGGCGACGCCCTGCAGCCAGTTGCGCGTCACGACCCATACCGAACCGATGTGCATGTTGGCGGCGATCGCCGTCGAACCGCAGCCCCGCGCCAGCCGGGATATCGCAACGGTGATGTCGTGCGCCGATTCGACCCCGAGACCCCCGAACTGCTCGGGCGCCGCCGCGGCCAGCAGTCCGCTCTCCTTCATGAGATCGAAGTTCTCGGCCACGAACGTGTTCTCTCGGTCGTGTTCAGCGGCCCGTGTCGCGAAGTCGGCCGCGTGCTCCTCGGCCAGCTCGACCATCCGTTGCCCTGGTGCCGTGCAGGCCTGCAACTCGAACTTCATGCCGCGTCCTCCAATGCTCGACTCTGTGCCTCTTTACTACGCACGGACGTGTCGCGCCGAAGAACTTCAGGGGCTAGGGGACCCGCTCGATCCGGTTGCTGACGGCAAATGGAGCGCACGGCCAGCGATGCCGCTCAGGCAGTTGACGACGCCGTCGGGTGTGTCAGATGCTGAGATCGTGCCCCTCCTCCGACTTCGAATCCGTTGAATCTTCGTACGCCCATCAGCAGTGAGGCAGATGTCGCCGCGCTCTCTGAAGACGACCGGTCACTCCTTTCGCAATGGCTCGCGGATGCGGTGTCGCGTGCGGCGCCGACGCACATGGCACGAGTGCGGCGCCACGTCGCGCTGGTCGGGATGACCGGTGCGGCCGTGTTCCTGGTGCCGTGGGTCGCGTGGCTGTCGTCGTCGTTGCCCTCCCGTCACGCATCGGACCAGTGGCGGCTCGCGTGGACTGGGTTTGACGCCGCACTCGTCCTCGCCTTCGCGGCAACGGCCTGGACCGGGTGGCGGAACCGACAGCTCGTGATCACGGCGCTCGTCGTTCTCGGAACACTGCTCCTGTGCGACGCGTGGTTTGACGTGACGCTGTCGTGGGGAACCGGCGAACAAGCCACGAGCATCGTGACCGCGGTACTCGCAGAAGTGCCCTTCGCAGTGCTCGCGTTGTTGATCGCACACCGGTTGTTACACGAGGTGACCCACTACGTCTGGCACCTCGAAGGTCGGCCCGATCCCGTCGTCCCGTTGCATCGCCTGCCACTGATCGTCGTGCCCGACGTTCACGAGCACTAATGCGGCGGCCGGCCGTCTCAGTACTCGTTCTTGAACGCGAAGTTGGTCAGAGGCAGGCGCGGTGGCAGAGGTACACGACACCGTTGTTGAACCGGCGTTCGTCCAGCAGCTCGAGCTCGGCGCGCGTGCCGCTGGGCAGTGACGGCTTGCCTCCACCGAGGAGTACGGGAGCGATGAACAAGTGGCACTCATCGACCAGCCCGGCCTTGAACGCGTGCGCGGCGAGGTTCGCACCTCCCACGGTGAGATCACTGGTGGCTGAGGCCTTCATGTCACGGACCGAGTCGGGGTCGAAGTTGCGCTCGAGCTTGGTCTTGGCGGTCGATACCGCGTCTAGGGTCGTGGAGTAGACGACCTTTTCCGCGGCCTGCCAGACGTCGGCGAAGTCGCCCATGAGCTCCGATTGGGCGGCCAAGGCGGAGTCGGTTTCCCAGACCGCCATCGTGTCGTAGAGGCGCCGGCCGTAGAGGTGGGTGCCGACGGAGCGCACGAGGTCGGTGATGAACGCGAAGACTTCGTCGTCGGGCGCGGTCCAGTTGAAACTGCCGTGCTCGTCCTCGATGTAGCCGTCGAGCGACACGTTCGATATGTAGATCAGCTTGGCCATGTCGCTCGCCAGTCTTTCAGGACGGGTCGACCACAACCACCGTGCCGGTTCCGCAAGTCACGTGCGCGAGTCGGCGCTGCACGCGGGTGAGCTCGTCTTGTCTCCCGCGCACGGCCGCGGGAGCGCGCGACTCATCGAGCGGCTGCGATCGGTTCGAGCCGGGCGGGCACGTGTTTGTGGTACGGCGTCCCGGCGATCGGATCGCGGTGGTCGCTCGACGTGAGCTCGTTCGGTGCCACACCGACTACGTCGCCGTCGGGGGTGTACGAGACGCCCAACCCGTTCGGCAGCGCCACATGCCCAGCACGCATCATCGGGCTTATCTCGACGACCACCCGCGCGGTGCCGCGCCGGGTTGTGAGCCGCGCGGCAACGCGCGGACGATGAGGTCCGCGGCACCGACCCTTGCCGCGCTCGCGAAGTCCTACGAGACCATCCGCAAGCGTGCACCGCGGTCCATCGCAGACCTCCCTTCGGCGACGCCGGAGGCCGAAGCGTTCGCCAAGCAGTTGAAGTCGCAGGGCTACCGCTTCGTGGGCCCGACGAGTGTGTACGCGTTCATGCAGAACGTCGGCGTGGTCAACGACCATGTCCAGGGCTGCTTCCGAGCAAGCGACTACCGCCTGCGGCCGGCCAAAGCCCGGCGCCGTTAGCTCGTTCGACACGAAGGGTCGGTCGATGCACGGCGCGCGAGTTCAGGCTTGAGCGGGATCAGCTGCCTTGGCTGCCCGCTCGATCTTTGCGCGGTGGTTCTCCCAGAAGGTCGTGTCTCGCCCGTGCAGGGCCGTGCTCCCCGCCTCCGTTCCCACCGCGCCGTCCAGCTGCTCGCGCAGGATGTCAGCGTGCCCGGCGTGACGATTGGTCTCGTTGAGGACGTGGACCAGGATGTTGAAGAGCTTCACGTCCGGGCGTGGCCACCACGGAACATGACCGGGCGCGTCGATGTCGAGCGCGGCCATCGTCGCGTCCGAGTGCGCCCACATGCGCCTGTAGCGATCGATGATCTCGACTCGCGACTCGTCTTCCGTCGCCCACATGCCGGCCAGCTGCAACGTGTGGTCGAACAGCGCCGCGAGCTTGGCGTCGTCGGCGCGCTCGTCGGCGTCGTCGTCCCGCCACGGCAACCGCTCAGGAAACGGGCGCCCGAACACCTCGCCGAAGTACCAGGCCTCAGTGATCGTCAAGTGTTTGATCAAGCCGAGGAGATTGGTCCCGGTAGGGGTCAGCGGGCGGCGAACGTCGTACTCGGCGAGCCCTTCGAGCTTCCAGAGCATTGTCGCTCGCCTGTCGCGTAGGTCGTTGTGCAGGTACTCCTTCGCGAACTCATCGATCATCTGAGAGAGGCCTTTCTGGGCAAGTGCCGTCAGCGTTGAGCTTGCTGCCGGCCATCTTCACACACGCTTGCCGGCTCTTCAGCTGCCCCTATAACCAGTGAAAGTGGAGGTGTCACTATTGTTCGCGAGAGGAAGTTCACGCGTGCACAACACCACGACACCCAGCGGCGACGACACCCGGCTGCCCGAGGCTGTCCGGCGATACCAGGATGCACACGACCGCCACGACACCGACGTTGCCCTCTCCGCGTTCGCGCCCGACGCGGCGGTCTTCGACGACGGCAAAGAGTTCCATGGCACCGACGAGATCCGCACCTGGCTGACGACGGCTGCAAGCGAGTACACCTTCACGAGGACGCTTGTCAGTGCTGCAGTCGTCGATGACGAGACGTGGCTGGTCGTGAATCACCTCGAGGGCAATTTCCCGGGCGGCGTCGTCGAGCTGCGCTACAACTTCACGCTGCGCGGCGATCTCATCTCCGAGCTCGTCATCGCCCCTTGACGGCGCTCCCGGTCCGAAGTTCGTGTGGGGACCGCGCAGCCGCGACCTGGGGTCTCACCTGGAACATGGCCCTCAAAGGCGCCGTTGTCGGAGGAGCGGACGATCTGCTCGTCGACGCCCGGCCAACCGCAATCGCCTAGGTCTCGTAACTCCCGTATCGGATCGGGATCCGGAAGCGGGGTATGTCCGGGTGCTGGTGGGAGGCGGCCCCACGGGCCCGGTTGCCGATGCTGGCGATCATCTCCCCGATGGCGTGCGCGTGCTTCGGGCTGTCGAGGCGGCGGATCTCGGGACCGAACTCGATGATGCTCGGTTCCTCGCGGTCGCCGTAGTCACCGAAGATGGGATAGATGGCCGCCCCGGCCCGCGCGGCGAGGTACAGGTCTTCGCGGGTTCCGGTGGCGAACGGCTCCATCACTACGTAGCCGTTCGCGTCTTTCGCGTCGCGTGAACCGCTGCCGGCCTCGATGACGATGTGTCCGTGATTGGAGGTCATGAGGTTCATGAACTCTCTGCGGGTCCGAGCGTTCTGCCGCTTCCGGAAGGTTTTGACTCGTCGGTTGAGGTTCTCGTCGGTGATGTCGCCCTCGTTGACGGCTTCTCCGCCGCTCACCGGGAACGTCTTCAACACGTTGGCGGCCTTGCGGAGGATGTCGTCGATGACGTTCAGTCCCATGACCTCGAGGTATCCGAGCAACCGGCCGATCATCAGCGTCGTTCGGGTATCCAGACGATCGAAGCCTTTCTGCTGAGCGGCGCGGGTGAGGTACCCGAGGTTGAAGCCCACGTCTTGGAACTCCAAATGCGAGCCAACGAAAATGAAGGACTGGCCGTCGGAGAGCCGCGCGAAGAGTTTCTCCCGGTCGGTGAACTCGACGAACGCCTCGATGTTCGGCGCGGCGAAGTCCCCATGCAGGATCTCGAGCAGACCGAGCGCGGCCTCGGTGTCTGCGGCCGACATCGGGGACGACCGCAGAAACCCCTGATCGTGATTGATGGCATCCATGCGAGGCGTGGCCGCGATTGCCTCGGGCGAGATCGGATTGAAGATGCTCTCGAACTCGACCCCACCTACTCGCTTTGCCGACTCGTAGAGCACCTGGTCGAGTTGTCGGTGCACTCCGAACATCTCGTGAAGCTGACCGGCAGCAGCGTGCAGCAGACCGCCATCAGGCCGCGGCGGCCCGTAGAACGGTCCCTCCTCCTCGACCGTCATACCCGACCCCCGCTCCAGACAGTGCCCGATGCACGCCGACTGGCGCACGCGATTCTCGCGTCCCTGACCCGCGATCACACAACACGAATCAGCCAACCGCGCGAACGTCTCGTCGGGGTGGTGCGCTGCCTCGCCGCAAAACTGCATGAAGGCAACTGCGGGTGCGTCAAGGGTCATGCCGGGCTTGACCGTTCGCGGAGGCAGGACGATCGTGGTGTGAGATCACTGGTTCTACGGGGGGAATCTCGCGATGTCTCGACGATCGGTGTCTTTCTTATTTGTCGGGGCCGCGCTGTTGCTTGTGATCCTGTGTGGTGCGGCGCCGGTCGGCGCGGCGCAGTCCGCTGCGGCCTCATCGGGCACGGCCGCATGCTTGCACGGTGGGTGGCGCAGCTTCTCCGATCCCCAGGGCCACCCGTTTCGCAACCAAGGGCAATGTGTCACCTGGATGCGGTTTCATCCGGTCACCCTCGCCGACCTCGCGGGGTCGTTCACGGGCGGTACCGGGAGCAGCGAACCGAACGGCGGGACATGCCCTGCCGTAGGCGCCGACTATTACCTGACCTTCGACACGACCTACCCGGGGAGTGCTGCGGTCGGCACCGTCGCCCTGCACTACGAGGGATGCGCACACATCCAGACCGATGAGTTCACGCCAGGGACGTTCAGGATCTCGACCAACGTCGGCTCGCTGAGCGGTACCGCAACGGGTTCCTTCACGGCCACCCTCGATCGGAACTTCGACGTGACACTCGACTTTTTCCTTGCATTCACGCCGACATCGGGTCCCGGCGCATTTGCGAATACGACCGGAGTGTTGGGCTTCACGCAGCACGTGCCGCCCTTCTCACCCACCACCGGAACGATCATCGCCCAGATGTAGTACCGCGGGAGCTCACCGCCCGAAGACCCGTCTGAGCGCGTCTATTCCGTTGTGAGTGTCTGTGCCACTGGTCGCATCGCCACCCGGCGCGCCGGCCACCACGCGATCGCGTTGGCGAGAACGACGGTCCCGGCGAGCGCAACCGCCATCGGGATCCACGGCCACGCCGCGTCGTCGGCAACTCCGTAGGCGTCGGCGATACGTCCCCAGACCACATGGCCGAGCACTATGCCGACCGGAGCGCCGACGACGATGCCTGCGATCGCGAGCATCGTCGCCTGTAATGCGACGATGCGATCGACTTGGCGGGGCGTGCATCCGAGTGCGCGCAGTATGGCCAGGTCGTGGCCGCGGCGGCGCACGGAGAGCACGATCAGATGGCCGACTGCGAGCAACGCGATCGCGACCAGGAACGCGGCGAGCGCCCACGGCAGCCGGTCGAGCTGGCGGAGTTGCTCGATCTCTGCGTGTGGAACCGGGCGGCTGGGCGGATCGCCGTTGTTGAGCGCCTTCAGCCGCTGCAGCGCGGCCGACCGGTCGGCTCCGGACCGGAAGGTCACCGCGTACTCCGAATCGTCGCCGCCGGCCGCGACGAGCTTCAGGGTGCGCACGCCCCCGTCGGTGAACAGCGCGCCGTCGGCCAGCGCGTAGTTGCTCGTGGTCGCGGGGAACAGTGCGGTGCCGACGACCCGCACCGACTTGCCTTCGATGTCGACCATGCTGCCGATCGCCGCGCCCGCGCGCTGCAGGGTCTTGGCGCCGAGTGCAACCTCGTCGGGGCCGGCCGGCGCGCGACCGCGCACGATGACGAACCCGCGGTCGCCCTTCACGAATCGCTCGGCGAAGCCCGGCACGGTGTGTCCGTTCACGCGGGGCTCGTAGTCGATCCACACCTGGGTCACTGCACTCACGTCGGGGTCGGCTACCAGCAGATCGGCGCCTCTCGGGTCGCGCGCGACCGTTTGGCCGGCGTTGTGCCCGCGGACGAACACGTCCCATCCCCAACCCTGGCGCGCGGGTTCGGTGATCAGCCGGGTGAGCGACGTGGAGAAGACTGCGACACCTATCACACCGGCCATCGCGAGCGCAGTGCCCGCGGCGGCCGAGCGCAGCGGGATCGCGCGGCGACCGCGCCCGACCTCGGTGACCATGCTCGCCGCGGCGGTAGTAGTAACGCCGCCGATGCTGAGCCGGTGCGCGAGTGCTGCTTGGCGGGTCGTACCGGGTGCGCGCGTGCGCCCGACCCAGAGGGCGGCTGCGGCCGAGATCACGAGGACTACGACGGCTATTGCGGCCGCGCCCCAGAGAAGGACGGTGGCGTCGAAGTCGAGCCCGCGCGCGAACTCGGCGCGGCCGGCGGTGCCGATCGGCATCCAGCGCGATCCCAGCCACGCGCCGAGCATTGCCAGCAGCGCTCCGGCGGCCGCCACCGGCACGAGCGGCGCGCACGCGTCGAGGACGCGCGCCGTGCGCGTCGCGCCGAACACGCGCAATACCCCGCGGTCGTCGGTCCCGCGGTCGGCGTTGCGCGCCAACACTTGGGAGATCAGGACCAACCCGACGAGCGCCGCGACCCCGGCGAAGGCCAGCAGACCGTTGGCCAGCACGCCCGCGGTCGAGCGGAGAGCGTCGATGACCGACGTGAACGTGCCGCGGTCGGTGATCGAGTTGGCCGGCACCGCCTTAGTGGCGGCGGCTTCAAACTTGGCGTCGGTGACACCGGGCCGGTAGCGCACCATCACCATCGGTTGCCATTGGACACTCGTGCGGTACTTGCGGAAGAAGGCCGGCGTCAAGAAGTTGAAGAACACGACCTGCGATGCCGCACCGACCTCGAAGAGGCTGCGCGTGATGCCGACAACGCGCAGGTGGACGTGCGGGCCCTGCAGCATCGAGAGGTCGATGCGATCGCGGTCCAGAGTCTGGATGGTCGCCTTGCACAGCGGTGTATCGACCGGCGGCCTATTGGCGTCGAGGCACGCCCATTGCGGAGTACTTGGCGACGCGAGGTCGAAGGTACCTCCGACATCGAGGCGAAGTGCCGCCGCGGTCGTCTCGGACAGCGCGATCTCGTCCGTGGCGTCGGGGTTCGCGGCGCTGCCGCGCAACACCCGGTAACCGAGGAGGTCGGTACCGAATCCCGAGTCGACCGGCGAGCCGGCCACCGCGTATCCCTGGCTCGTGAAGAGGCCCATCAGCGCCAGGCGCTTGCCCACCGCCACCTCGGGCAACCGCGTAATCGCGCCCAGATTGGCGAGCGAGGAATTGTTGCCAAGCACGACGTACGCGTCCGCGTTCTTGGTGATCCGATCGGCGCGATCGATGCTGCTGCGGGTCCGACGCGCGCCGGCGGCTGCCGTCAGCACCACCGCGCCCGTGAGACCGACGAGCAGTGTCAGGGCGCAAAGCGCGGGCCATCGGCGCCGCCACTCCGATCGTGCCCGCAACCAGATCACGTAGGCATCAGGCCACGCGACACCGGGTCCGGGCAAGGGTGTAATCCGCCCGGCAGGCGGGTGCTACCCCCCTGAACGCCTCCTATAGCCAACACGCACGTCAGCCGGTTGTGCGAGCGGGAGCCTCATAATCAGAACACGTCCTCATCGAGCGCCGACGAGGGGCACCGCGTTGATGGGGGAATCGGGTCCGCCGTTGGATCTCCGTTCCCCCGTCAACAGCCGAACGCCACCGCGCCGATCAAGACGACAGGGGGAGGCCGTCCCTGACGTGGTGGTGTCACTCGTGTAAACGCCGGCCGGGCGTCGTGGGTTACGGCCGTAGTTGCCCTGCCGGGGCGCGCTCGCTCTTCCTCGACAGGCCAAGGCCAAGGTGTCTGAGACCGCGGCCAGTCACACCGTGTACATTTCGCAACCGGAAGCGGTGGCCGCGATCATCGAGACGGCCGTCAAAGGGGTCAGCTAGAGCAAGAGCAGGCGGGTCACGCGTCGCGCACGCCGAGGCTGCGCAGAGCGCGCCCTTGGTCGCGCGGTCGGCGTTGAGAGCAGTGCCACCTTGTCTTCCACGGCCTCGACCAGGCGTCCGACGTCATTTTCCGTGAATGAGGGTCTTCAGCGTCGACTCGGGCGAGACCGCGCTCGGCGGCTAGGCATTCCAGTTCGATCCGGTTGCTCCGTTCAGCACGACGAGCAGTACCAACACAGATGCCCCACGACGTCGCCGGCTCAACCGCCGAACACGAGAGCCCATCGCCGCTCCCGACTCAACCGCGCGGTACCGTATTGCGCCCGTCCGGTCGTCGACCGGAAGTTGCGATGTAGGGTGCGCCCATCTTCACAAGTACGGAGGTCACACGGATGCGCAGACATCTCGTCGTCACGACCGGCACGTTGATCGCGGTCATGGTGTTCCTGTCAGCGTGCGGATCCTCGTCCAAGAGTTCTGCACCGGCAGGGTCGACCACGTCGACGTCGTCGTCTTCGACGTCGACCAACGCGTTGACCTGCACGACCTTCACAGGGAAGCTGACGTTGTCGCCGCCGGTATCTCCCACGGTCAGCGAGGCGCACAGCATCAGCGTCACGGGCACGCTCTCCGGCTGCACGGGAACTCCGGGGATTACGGGCGGAGATCTCACGCTCGATGCCAAGGAGGCCGACAAGCTGAACTGCGCGGAGCTCATCGCGTATCAGAAGCCCAACACCGCCAACGTGTCCGTCAAGTGGAACAACGGAACGACGTCGACGGGAGCCGAGTTCGTGGTGGGGTT
>JAUZEM010000582.1 GCA_030839005.1 Actinomycetota bacterium
CTCCGAGAGCGTGTAATCGCGCTTCGCGCCGTTCTCGACACCCGGCAGCGTGAAGTCCGGTGCAACCTGGCCGACCTCGATCATCTCTGCCAACCTCCCACCCGTATACGGGCCGACGGACCGTTCGGTTCGCCGACCCTACGTCGCCTCAAGCCGTCACCGCCTCGAGCACTGCATCGGGGATGTCGAAGTTGGCGTACACGGCTTCGACGTCGTCGTGATCCTCGAGCACCTCCATCAGGTGCAGCACCGTCTTCGCCTGGCTCTCCTTGTTCAGCTCGACCACGGTCGTCGGGATCATCGTGAGATCGCCTGCCTTCACCTTGTAACCGGCTTGCTCGATCGCGGTGCGGACGGCGTGGAGATCGGTCGGCGGGGTCGTCACCTGCCAGGTGTTTCCACCGTCCTGCACGTCTTCGGCCCCCGCGTCGGCGGCCAAGAGAAGCAGCTCGTCCTCGTCGACCTCCCGGTCGACGTCGACGATGCCCTTGCGCTCGAACTGCCACGACACGGCGCCGGGTTCGGCGAAGGAACCACCGTTGCGACTGAACAGGTTCTTGATCTCGGCCGACGTGCGATTGCGGTTGTCGGTGAGCGCCTGCACGATCACCGCGACCCCGCCCGGCGCGTAACCCTCGTACGTCACCGACTCGTAGTGGACGCCCTCCTCCTCGCCGGTCCCCCTCCGGATCGCCCGCTGGATCGTGTCGACCGGCAGCGAGGCGTCGCGCGCCTTTTGCACCATGGTGCGCAACGTCGCGTTGGTCGCGACATCACCGCCTCCGGTGCGCGCCGCGACCTCGATCTGACGTATGAGCACCGCAAAGAGCTTCCCGCGCGCCTGGTCGGCCGCACCCTTCTTGTGCTTGATCGAGTGCCATTTGGAATGACCGGACATCAGCTGACCTCGTTGACGAAGAGTTGGTGGAGACGCAGATCGCCCGAGAGCTCGGGATGGAACGACGCGAACCAGAGGTCGTGCGCACGTCCGAGCACGGGTACACCGTCGAGCTCGGCGAGCACCTCGACGCTCCGGCCGACACGTTCGACGACGGGCGCGCGGATGAAGACGCCGGCGAAGTCGCCGTCGGCGAGCCCGCGGACCGTGAGCGGCGTCTCGAACGACTCGCGTTGGCGGCCGTAGCCATTGCGCCGCACCGTGACGTCGAGCACGCCGAGCGGAGACTGGTCGGCGCGACCGTCGATCACCTCGGACGCGCACAAGATCAGTCCGGCGCAGGTCGCGAACGCGGGCAGGCCGTCGCGTAGCCGGCGCGTCAGCGGTGCCCGCAACCCCGACGAGTCGAGCAGTTTGTCGATCGTGGTCGACTCGCCGCCGGGCAGGAAGATCGCGTCGATGCTGTCGAGCTCCTCGGGTCGCTTGACGAGCGCGACGTCGGCGCCGAGTACCTGCAGCGCTTCAGCGTGCTCGCGAAACGCGCCTTGCAGCGCGAGGACCCCGATCTTCACCTGGCGGCCTCCGCGTCACGCGGTCACCAGCCCCGCTCGGCCAGCTTCACGTCGAGCGCGCCCATCTCCTCGCCCCGCATGGCCTCGCCCAAGCCGCGGGAGACCTTGGCGACGATGTCGGCGTCGTCGTAGTGCGTGGTCGTCTCGACAATGGCGCGGGCCCGCTTCGACGGATCGCTCGACTTGAAGATGCCGCTGCCGACGAACACCGCCTGCGCACCGAGCTGCATCACCAGCGCGGCATCGGCCGGCGTGGCGATGCCGCCCGCGCAGAAGAGCGGCACCGGGAGCTCGCCGCGCTCGGCGACCTCGTCGACGAGGTCGACCGGGGCCCGAAGCTCCTTCGCCCACGCGTAGCGCTCTTCCGGGCGCGCCACCTTCACGCGCTCGATGTCGCCGAGGATCGACCGCAGATGCCGTACGGCCTCGACAATGTTGCCGGTACCGGCTTCGCCTTTGCTCCGGATCAGGCACGCACCCTCGGCAATGCGCCGCAGCGCCTCGCCGAGGTTGGTCGCGCCGCACACAAAGGGCACCGTGAACCGCCACTTGTCGACGTGGTTCGCCTCGTCGGCCGGTGTCAGGACTTCGGACTCGTCGACGTAGTCGACGCCGAGCGCCTGGAGCACCTGCGCCTCGGCGAAGTGTCCGATCCGGCACTTTGCCATCACCGGCACGGTGACGGCCTTCTGAATGCCTTCGATCATCGACGGATCGCTCATGCGCGCGACACCGCCGTCACGCCGGATGTCGGAGGGCACGCGCTCGAGCGCCATCACCGCGACCGCGCCCGCGTCCTCGGCGATCTTCGCCTGCTCCGCGTCGACGACATCCATGATCACGCCGCCCCGCAGCATCTCCGCGAGACCGCGCTTGACCCTGGCGGTGCCGGTGGTGCGCTCGTCGGACATGAGGTCGAGTCTAGAGCGTGCGGTTCACAGCCCGGCTACGGAGTTTTCGTCACGGAGTAGGTGAGCTCGGGCAGCTCGACCCACGTCTGGCCCGGGGTCAGCGCGATCGCCTTGCCGACCGCGTCGAGCAGTTGCGCGGGGCGGCTCTTGTCAGGGCGCGACCACGTTGCCGTGATCTCCTTGCCCGCGGTGAACACCAGAGCTTTGCCCTTACCGGTCAACACCGCCTCGGCACCGATGTTGAAGTGCTGCGGGTCGCCGCCTATGTACGAGACGAACATCACGACGACGTTCTTCGGCGCGAACTGCGCGCCCGACGCGACCACTTCGGGACTCCCGAAGATCGATCGCTTCCACGTGCCGCTCGGCGCGTCCCAGGTCCAGGTGACCGCGAAATCGGCGAGGAATCCGACCCGCGCCGACGCCGCCGGTACCCCGCCCACCGCCACGTGGGCGCCGCGATACGTGAACACCGCAGGGGGCGGCACGGGGGTACCGCAACGGCTGTACATGAAATTGACGTGCGCGTAGAGGTTCAGCGGCTTGTCCCGTGACCGATCACGGAACATCAGCGGCCCGGCGCGCGACTCGTCGAGTTGCACCACCGGCGCGGTGCTGATCGATGCGATCGCGTACGGCGCGCCACCCGAATAGGCGAAGACGCCGCCGATCGGCCACACGAGACTCTGGTCCGTCTTGCGCACCGAGCGGACGGGACCGACCCGGTCGGGCGCCTGGGAGTTGAAGATGGCCGCGAGGCGCGTGTAGCCGCCTTCGACGACCTCCTCGTACACGACGTCGGCCTGGTCGACCCCGTACTTCGGATGACCTTCTTTGGTGTTGTCGATCTTCACCGTTATCGCGCAACGCTTCCGCGCCGCGCCGAGCGGGTCGGGCAACCCGGTCAGTGGTGCGACGGGCGGTAGCGCCGGCTTCGCCGTCGGCGGCGGCGTTGCGGTCGCCGTCGCCTTCTTGCCGCCGCCGCACCCGGCCAGCGCGACGACGGCCGCGAGCGCGACAAGAACCTTGGCAATCAGGGAATGCATCGCCGCGACCCTAGAGTCACATCTGTTCGAGGGCGTGGATGCGGTCGTCGATCGGCGGATGCGTGTCGAACAGGTGGTTCCATCTGGTGTCGCCGCGGTTCGACTCCTTGTCGAGCGGCTCCTCGATCCAAAGGTGCGCGGTGGCCTTCGACGCGAAGTGGGTCGACGTGTGGTCGTCCTTCAATTTCTCGAGCGCCGAGATGAGGCCGGGTGGGTAGCGGGTGAGCTGCACGCCCGAAGCGTCCGCGAGATACTCACGCCGGCGGCTGACGGCCATCTGCATGAGCGCGGCGATGATCGGAGCGAAGATCAGCAGCACGAAGCCGAGGATCGCGAACACGATCCCCAACGGGTTGTTGCCGCTGTCGTCGTCTCGACCGCCGCGACCTCCGGTCCAGAACATGATGCGTAGAAAGAAGTCGGAGAGCAGAGCGATGATCCCGACCATCGTGACGGCGAGCGTCATCACGAGCACGTCGTAGTTGCGAATGTGGCTCAGCTCGTGGGCGAGAACGCCCTCGAGCTCGACGCGGTTCATCCTCTCGAGGAGTCCGGTCGTCACCGCGATGGCCGCGTGCTTGGGATTGCGTCCGGTCGAGAAGGCGTTGGGCGCGGGATCGTCGACGATGTACAACCGCGGCTTCGGCAGCCCGCTCGCGATGCACAGACCCTCGACCAGGTTGTGGTAGCGCGCATACTCAACGGGATCGGCGGGCCGCGCGTGCGCCACCCTCAGCGCGACCTTGTCGCTGTTGAAGTAGGAAACGAACGACGACACAGTGACGATCACTGCGACGATCACGATGCCGACGACACCGCCCCGAAGGAAGTAATCGACCGCGAGGCCGACCGCGGACAACAGCAACACGAACAAGAAGATGAGCAGGACGGTTTTGCGCTTGTTCGCGGATATCTGTTCGTACACCAATAGCCTCGAGACGACGGTGCGGGGAATGCCTCAGTGCGAACGCAGGATCAGAACTGGACCTTCGGCACCTCGGTGGAACCCTCTTCGGCCTCGAAGAACTCGCGCGGCGAGAAGTTGAACATGCCCGCGACGATCACCGTCGGGAACGTCTGGATCTTCGTGTTGTACTTCTGCACGCTGTCGTTGTAGAACTGCCGCGCGTACGCAATCCGGTCCTCGGTCGACGTCAGCTCCTCTTGCAGGGTCAAGAAGTTCTGATTCGCCTTGAGGTCGGGATAGCTCTCGGAGAGCGCGAACAACTGGCGCAGCGCGCCGCTCAGCACGTTCTCGGCCTGCGCCTGTTGCGCGGGTCCGGCTTGCTGCTGCGCCTGCACCGCGTTCGTGCGCGCCGCGGTGACGGCCTCCAGAGTCTGACGCTCGTGCGCGGCGTAGCCCTTGACGGTCTCGAGCAGGTTGGGGATGAGGTCGTGTCGGCGCTGCAGCTGGACGCTGATCTGCGACCACGCGGAGTCGACCCGGTTGCGGAGCCGAACCGCGGCGTTGAAGGCAAAGACGAAGAACAAGATCGCCAGAACGATCACGACGAGGATGACGATGATGGCGGCCAACGGGAAACCTCCCAAACGGGTAGGACGACATACTACGGAGCGGTCGACCGCGATTCAGTCACCGACGGACGCTTGCAAGCGCTGCATCCCCCTGGCGATCGCGGCCAACAGCTGGTCATGCAGGGCAGCCGACGCGCTCGCCACGACGGCGATCCCGTATCCGTCGCCGGAGCCGACGGCCGGATGGCCGGCGATCGACGCGCCGTCGGGTCGCGTCACCACTCCCCCGGCTTCCTCCACGATCAGGGCGGCGGCCGCGACGTCGTAGGGAAAGTTCGTGCAGACGGCGCCGTCACCGACCCGGCGGAAGGCGGCCTCGAGCGAGGGCCGGGCGTCGACGACGTATCGCCCGACGTCGACGTAGGCATCGAGCTGGCCGGTGACGATCCGAGTCATGTTGAACGTTGCCGAACCGAGGTCGAAGTAGCCGCCGCGCATCCCCGAACCGTCGATCAGCTCCTCCAGGACGATGGTCATCGGCATGGCGGGCCGTCCGCGCAGTCCTGCGGTCCAGAACAGCGCGCCGAGGTCGGCATTCGCCGACAAGCGCACGGGTTGGCCGGCCTGCACGCCGCCGCCGCGGCGCGCGATGAAGCGGTGTCCCGACTTGATCTCGTGCACGATGCCCAACCGCACCTCACCCAGCGTCGCGTCGGGTGACGGTGGCACGACCGCCACCGAGACGCAGCACGACTCGAGTCCGGCCGCGGCCGGCCGGGTTCCGTCGATGGGGTCGACGACGAGGATTGCGCGCGGGCTACCGATCTCGACGTAGCCACGGTCTTCGGAATAGAACGCGATGTCGCCGGCCTCGACGCAACTTGCCTCGACGACCCGCTCCGCGATCTCGTCGATCGCCATCGTGACGTCACCGCCGGGTGCGACCCCGACCCGCTCCCGCGCGCCGGGTTCGCCGAGCGAGGGCGCGACCGCGGCGCGCACGCGCGCGGCGAGATCGATCGCGAGGCGGTCGATGGCGGGATCGAGATCGTCCATCCGGCCGGGTTTCCTACCCGGCCGGCACGAGCGCGCGGGCGTACAGCTCGAGGTAGCGCTCGGCGAGGCGCCGCATCGAGAATTGCTCGGCCCGCTCGCGCCCGGAAGCGACGAGCCGCGCGCCGAGCGCGCGGTCGTCGAGCAGCCGGCGCAGCGCGTCTCGTAGCGCCCCGACGTCGCC
>JAUZEM010000003.1 GCA_030839005.1 Actinomycetota bacterium
CAAGCGGAGCGGTCCGGTCCCGAGCTCCCGCGCCTGGGCAATCGCGGCGCCCTCGAGGGGGCGCGGCTCGTCGCGTGGGGCGACTTCCTCCTGCCGACCGGTGGCGTCGAGGTGCCGGTGATGGGACGCGGCCGCGAGCTCGGACGACTCGTGCTCTACGCGTCGGAGGCGACCCGCGCGTCACTCGAGAAACGTCTGGTGGCGGTTGCCATCGCCGACGAGCTGGGACTGACCTTGGCGTCCGGCCCCCACCCCGAAAAACTGCCCTAACCCGCGCAACAGTTGGCAATAAAGGTGCGTGCTCCGGGGGGGTTTTCTTGCGGACTGTTGGCAAGGAAACGGGTCAGGCGCCGATGGCGTGATAGCCGCCGTCGACGTGGATCACCTCGCCCGTCGTCGCCGGGAACAGGTCGGAGAACAGCGCCACGCACGCCGCCGCGACGGGCGAGGGGTCGTTGACGTTCCATCCGAGCGGCGCGCGCTCGCCCCACGCCTCCTCGAACTGCTCGAACCCGGGGATGCTCCGGGCCGCGATCGTGCGGATCGGTCCGGCCGCGACGAGATTGACCCGGATACCCGCCGGGCCCAGGTCGCGGGCGAGGTAGCGCGCGGTCGATTCGAACGCGGCTTTGGCCACCCCCATCCAGTCGTAGACCGGCCAGGCGACGCGGCTGTTGTCGAAGTCGAGCCCGACGATGCTCCCGCCACTCGTCATCATCGGCCGGCAGGCGACGGCGAGCGCCTTCAAGGAGTATGCACTGACCTGCAGCGCGATGGCGACGTCTTCCCACGGCGCGGTGAGGAACCCGCCGCCGAGACAGGATTCGGGGGCGAAGCCGATCGCGTGGAGCACACCGTCGAGATGCCCGCCGACCCGCTCCGCGAGCGCGTCGAGATGCGCGGGATCGGTGACGTCCAGTTCGACGATCACTGGTTCGCCCGGCAATCGCCGCGCCGCGCGCCGCGTCAGGCTCATGGCGCGGCCGAACGACGTCAGCACGACCTCGGCGCCCTCTTCCTGCGTGCGACGGGCCACGTGGAACGCCATCGACGCGTCGTTGAGCACACCCGTCACCAGGATCCGCTTGTCGGCGAGCAGCATCGTTCTCGGAATCTCCCGATCAGAGTGGAGTGTTCGAATGGCGACGGACCGGGCGAACGTCGCGCTTTTGGGCGAGGACGTCGAGCGCGTCGACGAGGACGTGCCGGGTGCGCGCCGGATCGACTACAGCGTCGACGAGCCCGCGTTCGGCCGCACGGTAGGGATTCTCGAACGCGGCCTGGTACTCCGCCACCAAGCCGGGATCGCTGCGGCCCTTGTTCAGGATCGCGACCGCGCCCGCCGCGCCCATCACCGCGATCTCCGCGCTGGGCCACGCGATGCAGAGGTCGTTGCCGATGCCGCGCGAGTCCATCACGATGTACGCGCCTCCGTACGCCTTCCGCAGAACGACGCACAGCCGCGGGACCGTGGCCGCCGCGTACGCGTGTACGAGCTCGGCGCCGTGGCGAATCATGCCCCGCCACTCGAGATCGCGCCCGGGTTCGAATCCCGGGGTGTCGACGAAGGTGATGATCGGGAGGTTGAACACATCGCACGTCGCCACGAACCGGGCCGCCTTGCGCGACGCTTCGATGTCGATGGTTCCCGCGCGTTGCATCGGCTGGTTCGCAACGACACCGACCGCGCAACCACCGAGCGATCCGTACCCAGTGACGAGATTCGGCGCGTAACGCGGTCGCAGCTCCAAGAAGGAGTCGACGTCGAGCACGTCCTCCACGACGACACGCACGTCGTAGGACGCGGTCGAGCGGTGTGGAACCGCAGCCGCGGCGAGATCGCACGAACGCTCTCGCGCGTCGTTGGTCGCGAGCCGGGGGGGATCGTCGAGATGATGATCGGGGAGGTACCAGAGCAGCGCTTCGAGCGCCTCGCGAGCCGCGAGGTCGTCGGGGACGACGAGCGACGCGACCCCCGTTCGCCGCGCGTGCACGGCCGCACCGCCCAGCTCCGCGCGCGAGACGCGCACCCCGGTGAAGTCCTCGACCGAGTCGGGCCCGGTCACGTACGCGAATGCATCCTCGGTCATCACGACGTGGTCGAAGAGCCCCAGCGCGAGCGCGGGTCCGGAGACGCAAGTGCCGGTCACCGCCAGCAACGTGGGGACGACGCCGGACACCTGCACGAGCTCGCGCGCGAGGCGTCCCCACGCGTGGAGCGCGGCGACGCCGTCGCGAAGTTCGGCACCCGACGTGTCGAGCTCGCCGACGAGCGGCACCTGCAACTCTCCGGCAAGTCGCACCGCCCGCTCGACCGTCGCGCTGCCGTTGACCCCGATCGCCCCGTGGTGCTTCCCACCGGCAACCCGAAAGGAGACCACGCGCCGCCCGCCGATCTCCGTGATCTCGGCAGAGGCGGCGGCGTCGGCCCATGCGTGGAGGGGCGTGGACCTCACGAAGCGGGCGCCAACACCAATGTCGCGTTGTGACCGCCGAAGCCGAAGGAATTCGAGAGGGCGGGGGCCGGCGCAAGATCGCGCGCTTCTCCCGCGATCACGTCGAGCGCGATGTCGTCGCCGATGCGCTCGAGGTTCGCGGTCGGCGGAGCGGCGCCGTGCGCGAGTGCGAGCAGGCAAGCGATGGCTTCGGTCGCGCCGGCGGCTCCGATCAGGTGACCCGTGACCCCCTTGGTCGACGTCACCGGCGGCGGCGCTTCGCCGAACACCTTCCGGATCGCTTCGGCCTCGGCCGCATCGTTCAGCGGTGTCGACGTTCCGTGCGCGTTCACGTGCCCGATCGCGGCGGCGGGGAGGCCGGCGTCGTCGAGCGCGAGCTGCATGCACGCGGCCGCGCCCTCACCGCCGGGCGACGGTGCGGTGATGTGATACGCGTCCGCGTTGCGCCCGTAGCCGAGTACCTCGCCGTAGATGTGAGCGCCACGACCGACCGCTCTATCCCATCGTTCGAGGACGAGTGCGGCCGCGCCTTCGCCCATCACGAAGCCGTCGCGGTCGGCGTCGAACGGCCTCGACGCGTGCTCGGGGTCGTCGTTGCGTGTGCTGAGGGCGGTCATGCGTGCGAACGCCGAGATGGCGGTCGGGGTCATGCACGACTCGGAACCGCCGGTCATCACGATGTCGGCGCTGTCGTCGCGGATGAGACGCGCGGCCTCGCCGATCGCATTCGCGCTCGCGGCGCACGCGGTTGCGACGCAGAAGTTCGGTCCCTTCCAACCGAACTGCATCGCGATCGTGCCGGCGGTCGCGTTCGCCATCATCATCGGAACGAGGAACGGGCTGACCCGCGCCGCGCCCTTGTCGTTGTATACCCCGACCTGCTCCTCGAGCGTGATGAGGCCGCCGACGCCGGTGCCGACGATGACCGCGCTGCGCGCGGGATCGCAACGGTGGTCGCCCGCGTCGGCCAAGGCGTCGGCCGCGGCCGCGAAGCCGAGCTGGGTGACGCGATCGACCCGGCGCGCTTGCTTCGCGCCGAGATACGGGGCTGCGTCGAAGTCGTGTACCTCACACGCGAACCGGACCGGCAGAGCAGAGGGGTCGTACCGCGTGATGACCGCCGCGGTCGAGCGACCGGAGACCAGAGTCGACCAGAACGAATCGAGATCGGTGCCCGCGCCCGTCTTGACGCCCAAGCCGGTGACGGCGACGCGGATCCGTCCGCGGTGATCCAGCGTGTCGGACATTGTCTACGCGTCCACCTTCGCGAGCACGAGATCGACCGCTTGGCCGATCGTGGTGACACCTTCCAGGTCGTCCTCGGGTACCTCGATGTCGAAGCGCTCCTCGAGGCCCATCACGAGCTCGACGAGGTCGAGGCTGTCGGCGTCGAGATCCTCCTTGAAGCGCGCGGTCTCCGTAACCAGGTCGGGGTCGACGCTCAGGACCTCGGCGGCGACTTCCTTGATCGTGACGAGCGCTTCGGCGCGTTCCATTGCAATGTCCTCCTCGTAGGGTCGATCAGTGGCCCATGGCCAGGCCGCCGTCGACGGGCACGACTGCTCCCGTCACGTACGCGGCGGATTCCGAGCACAGGAATGCGATGACGGCCGCACATTCGTCTGCGGTGCCGAGGCGGCCGAGCGGCACGGCGGCCTCGACCTGCGCGCGCCAGTCGTCGGTCAGATCGTCGGTCATCGAGGTCACGATAGGGCCGGGCGCCACGACGTTGCAGGTGATGTTGCGCCGGGCGAGCTCGCGGGCGACGCTCCGGGTGAGTCCGACGAGGCCGGCCTTCGCGGCCGCGTAGTTCGCCTGGCCCGCCTGGCCGATGTGGGCGCTCGCCGAGGAGACATTCACGATCCGGCCGTACCGGGCTTTCATCATGCCGGGCGCCGCTCGCCGGATGGTGTGAAACGCGCCCGTGAGGTTCGTGTCGACGACGGCGCGCCAATGTTCGTCGCTCATGCGCACGACGAGGCCGTCACGGGTGATCCCGGCGTTGTTGACGAGGACGGTGACGGGGCCGAACGCACTCTCGACCTCGCGGAACGCCGCGTCGACGGCATCGGCGTCGGCCACATCGGCGCGCACCGCGACGGCCTTGCCGCCGGCCTGTTCGACGACCTCTCGTGTCTCGCGGGCACCGTCGGAGTCGGCGGAGTAGCAGAAGCCGAGAGGGTGGCCGGCGCGTGCGAGCGCGAGCACGATCTCGCGTCCGATACCGCGTGACCCGCCCGTGACGAAGGCGACGCGGTCGGCCGACGACGCGCTCACCGCGCACCCCATCGCAACAACGCGCTGGCCCAGGTCATGCCCGCGCCGAAGCCGGAGCACAGCACGAGGTCGCCGGCGCGCACGCGTCCGTCGTCGACCGCCTCGAACAGGGCGAGCGGGATCGACGCCGACGACGTGTTGCCGAAGCGGTCGATGTTGACGAGCGTGCGCTCGGGTTCGAAACCGAGACGGTTCGCCGCGGCCTCGATGATGCGAGCGTTGGCCTGGTGCGGCACGAACCACGCGACGTCCGAAGCCTCGACTCCCGCGCGCTCGAGCGTGAGTGCCGCCGAGTCGACGACGGCGCGTACCGCTCGCCGGAACACCTCTTGGCCCGCCATCTTCAAGTAGTGCTCGCGACCCGCGACCGTGGCGGCACTCGCGGGTCGCCGGCTGCCTCCCGCGGGTACTTCGAGCAGGCCGGCCGCCGAGCCGTCGCAACCGAGATCCCAAGCGAGCACACCGGGAGTCTCTCGCATGGGCGCGAGTACCGCGGCGCCCGCTCCGTCGCCGAACAACACCGTCGTGGTGCGATCCTCGGGGTCGATGATGCGGCTCAACGTCTCCGCGCCGACGAGAAGGACGTGCTCATAGCCCATTCCGAGCATCGAGGCGCCGACGACGAGCTCGTACACGAACCCCGCGCACGCGGCGTTCATGTCGAACGAGCCGCACTGCAGGCCGAGCGTCTCGCCGACGAACGCGCCGGTGTGCGGTATCGGCTGCTCGGGCGTCACCGTCGCGATGATCATCAGGTCGATGTCGGCCGGGATCAGACCGGCGCGCTTGATCGCCTGGGTCGCGGCCTCGGTCGCCAACGTGGCCGTGCTCTCGTTCGGGCCCGCAATGCGACGTTCGCGGATGCCGGTTCGCTCGACGATCCACGCGTCGCTCGTGTCGAGCCGTGCTTCGAGGTCGGCATTGGTGACGCGGGCGTCGGGTACCGCCGTACCCCAACCGACGATGCCGGCGGCGGCCGTCATGCGACCCGCATCCAAGCGACCGGCTGACCTTCGCGCAGGCGCTCGCCCGAGTGCGCGAGAACACCCATGACCACGCCCGTGAACGCGCTGCGGACCGGTTCTCGGGTTCCGGGGCCTTCGACGACGCCCACGACCTCGCCCACGCTCACCGTCGCGCCCTTCTCGACGCCGAGCGGCCGGAACACGCCGACGACCGGCGCGACGATCATCCGTTCGACCATTGCCACCCGCTCGCCCTCGAGATCGAGTCGGGGGCTCATGAGATCTCCTCGATGAAGAGTTGCTCGCAGTCGGCAGGAGTGCCGCACGCGAGGACGGGAATGTCGGGGACGGCGCGCTTGGCAACACCAGCGATCATCGAGCCGTGGCCGGCCTCCACGAAAGCTGACGCACCCAAGGCGGCGAGCGTCTCCATCGACGCGCGCCAGCGCACAGGAACGGTGACGTGATCGGCCAAGCGCGCTCGCCAGCCGACGCCGTCGGAATAGGCCGCGCCATCGTGGTTCGACACGACCGGCGCGTGGGGCGCGGCGAACGCGACGGGTTCGAGCGCGTCGACGAGACCGTCACGCGCCGAAGCCATGAGCGGCGTGTGGAACGCGCCGCCGACGTTCAGGCTCGTCGCGCGCCGCACGCCGATCTCCTTGGCGCGCGCGATGGAGAGCTCGACGCCTTCGGGAGTTCCGGCGATGACGACCTGGCCGGGAGCGTTGTCGTTGGCGACCCACGCGCCGTCCGGCGCAGCCGCGCACGCTTCCTCGGCCTGTTCGACGGTTGCGCCCAGCAGCGCCGCCATACGACCGGGATGCTCGTCGGCCGCGGCTTGCGTGAGCTCGGCGCGACGCGCGGCGAACCGGACGCCGTCGTCGAGGTCGAGCGCGCCCGACGCGATGAGCGCGGTCACCTGCCCGAGCGAGTGACCCGCGAACGCGACGACGTCGTCGAGCATCGGTCGGGCGGCCTCCCACGCGACGAGTGACGTGCACAGCACCGCCAGCTGCGCCTCGCGCGTCCGCGCGAGTTGCTCGGCCGGCGCATCGAGGAGCAGTGGTGCGAGCGGTTCGCCCAGCGCGGCTTCGGCCTGCTCGACGATCTTCCACGCGGGATGCTCACGCCACGGCGCGCCCATGCCGGGTTCTTGTGTCCCCTGGCCGGGGAACACGATCGCGACGCGCACGAGCAGACCTCCGGGGGGTGAGTTGCGGGGTGGGGCTCGAAGACCGGGGGAGTCGGTAGGGAGCCGACCCAATTCGACTCCCCATCACGACGCAGGGTTACACGTGCGTGTGACCGGCCCATGCATGATGCATGAACGAGACGTTTCCTACGGCACGGTAACCCGAATTCCGCGAAGTAATGTCGGTCGCCATGTCCGACGATCGGAGCGCACTCGTCGCGCTGCTGCCGCATCGCGCGCCGTTCTTGTTCGTCGACACGGTCGATGTGTGCGAACCGGCCGCAATGGTGCGTGCGCACTACAGGGTGACCGGTGCCGAGCCGTTTCTCGCCGGGCACTTCCCGGGGAATCCCATTTTTCCGGGCGTGTTGCAGCTCGAAGCGTTGGCGCAGGCCGGTGCCATCGCCGTGCTCGCCGATGCACGGTTTGCGAACAAGCTCCCGCTCTTCGGCGGCGTGGAGGAGGCGCGGTTCCGCCGGGTCGTGCGCCCAGGAGATGTCCTCGATCTCGCGGTCGACATCGAGCGTCTCAGTGCGCGCGGTGGATGGGGACGGGGCGTCGCGTCTGTCGACGGCGCCGAATGTTGCCGAGCTCGGCTGCTCTTTGCCCTCGCGTGAAGGCGCGCGGGCACGCGGGCCGCGCACGTCGGTACGCCGGGATGATCAGCGCTTGCGGCGCCGCTGCTGTTCCTCTTGGCCGATGCGTTGAAGGGCGGCGAGCTCGTGGGCCGAGTACTGGCGCGGGTGTTCCGTTCGCGGAGGTGGCGGGATCGTCGGTTGTTCCGGATCCTGGCCGAGCAGCAGCTTTGTCTCGACGTCGCGCGACAGCGGTGGCTCGGCGCGGACGCGGCGTGACGGACCGATCAAGATCATCAACAGTGCTGCTGCCGAGGCACCGACGACGATGCCGACCACGAACTCCACCACGCTCGGGATGGTACCGAAATGGCATGATGAGTGACCGCGCCCGAGTGGTGGAATGGCAGACACGGCGGACTCAAA
>JAUZEM010000053.1 GCA_030839005.1 Actinomycetota bacterium
TCACCGCGTGCCCGGCGCCGCGGTGCTCGTGCAGGTCAATGTGACCGGTGAGGCGCAGAAAGGTGGCTGCTCGCCGGACGAGGCGGAGGCGCTCGTGGACATGTGCCGGGCGCACGGATGCCACGTCGAAGGCTTGATGACGGTTCCGCCCGCCGCGGGCGATCCCCGGCCCGTTTTCGCCCGCCTGCGGCGGATGACGGACGACCTGCACCTTCGCGTCTGCTCCATGGGGATGAGCGGGGACTTCGAGCTCGCGATCGCCGAAGGCGCCACGATGGTGAGGGTCGGGGCCGCAATCTTCGGTCCGCGCCCGGGGCGCGCCGACGCGCGACGATAGCCTTCCGCTTTCGCGGTGTCGTCGACGCCTGGGCGCGCGGCGCGACGGCCGAGCACGAGCCTGAGCAAGAGCCCGAGCAAGAGGGCACGGAAGAACAGCACGGACGAGGAGGGACGCCGCATGTCGGTCTTTCACAAGACGATGGTCTGGCTGGGCCTCGTCGACGACGAGTACTACGCCGAAGACGACGAGTACTACGCAGACGAGTACGGAGAGCCGATCAGTGCGCCGGCGCGTGAGCCCGCACGCGCCACGGCCGGCACGGCGGCGCCGGCGATGATCGAGCCGAGCCCCCTCACGGTGATCCGCAGCCGGCGTGATCGCGACGATGCCGGAGCAACAGCGCCGCCCGCCATGGCGCCGCGCGCGTCCGCGGTCAGACCGATCCCGATGCCGGCAACCCGTGTGCACGTGATGGATCCGAAAGGCTTCAACGACGCGCAGGAGGTGGGCGACCGGCTGAAGAACGGACAGCCCGTGATCCTGAACCTGCAGGGCGTCGACCGTGATCTCCAGCGCCGGCTGATCGACTTCGCGAGCGGACTGGCCTACGCCTTGAACGGCACCATGTCGAAGGCGGCCGACCAGGTGTTCCTGTTGACGCCGTCGAACGTCGAGGTCTCCGACGAGGAGAAGGAGCGCCTGCAGGCACGTGGCCTGTATCGCACCGTGCGCTCGTGAAAGAGGTCTTCTGCTCAGCGCTGAGCATCTATCTGCTCGTGCTCTTGGCGCGCGCGGTCCTGTCGTGGTTCCCGGTGCGTCCGGGAACGGGTCTTTCGAGTTTGCTACACGTGCTCTTGCAGCTCACTGAGCCGGTTCTTGCACCGGTGCGGCGCATCATCCCGCCCGCAGGCATGTTCGACCTCTCGTTCATCGTCGTGTTCATCACGATCGAGATCGTGCTCTCCGGGTTGCATTGTCCGGCCCGGATTCTCTGAGCGTCGGTACACCAGTGGACGGCCCGCCGGGTCTACGATGGCGCGCATGGAGATCACACCGCGAGAGCTCCGCGACATCGAAATTCACTCCGAGATCCGCGGTTACAGCCGCGACGAGGTCAACGACCTCCTCGAACGCGCTGCGGCGGCGATCGACGCCTCGAATCAGAGGGTCACGCAGCTGCAGGAGCGCCTGACTTCCGCGCAGAGCGAGTCCGTCCGTACCCGCGAGACCGAAGACATACTGCATCGGACGTTGCTGCTCGCGCAGCGCGCGGCCGACGAAGCCGTCGCGGAAGCGACGGCGAAGTCCCGCCAGATGATCGACGAGGCCGAGATGTCGTCGCGCCGGCTCGTGGCCGACTCGGAGGCCGAGGCGCGACGCCGGGGCGAGACCGAACGCCGGCGGCTCGAAAAAGAGATCGTCGAGCTGGCCGGACGCCGCGACGCGCTGCTCGCCGACGTGGAGGCGCTCACGCGATTCGAATCGGAGCATCGAGAGCGCATGGTGCGCGCGCTCGAGACCGACCTCTCGGCCCTGCGCTCGCGGCCGACGACTGCACCGGGGTCGAAGCCCGAGACCAGCGACGTGGAGCTCCCGGCGTCCGAGTCGCGCGCGTCGGAGTCGCGCGCGTCGGAATCGCGCGCGTCGGAAGCGCGCGCGTCCGAAGCGCGGCCGGCGGCGGCGGAGGCAACCGCGGCGGCGAAACCCGAACCCGAATCCGGGCCCAACGCAAACAGCGGCGGCGACGACAAGCTCGAAACGCGGAACATCACCCCGGAGTCGCCGGTTGGGCGGCCCGGCTCGAGGCCGGAGCAGGCGGGCGCGGCAACGAGTGAAGTCGACGTGCGGACGTTGTTCGAGCAGTCGCACCAACAACCGCGCGAATCGTCGCGCGAACAGGCGGCGAAGGAGCCGAAGGACGCGAGCGATGCCGGCTCGTCCGCGACTGCGCGCGCCGCGGGCGCACAGCCGATCGATCTGGCCGGCAGTGAGGGCGTCGACGCCAACCTCCTCGACGACGACGCGTTCTTCGCGACGCTGCGCGAGGCGGTGCACGACGAAAGTCCGCTCGGCCCCCGTGACGAAGACGACGCCACGGGCGAAAACCAGTTCTTCGACCAAGACGCCGACCGCGGCACCTTCCGCGACGTTTTCCGCCGCCGCCGCTGACCCCGCCCCGGCGGACTTCAGGTTCGGCGCAGGTCCAGCCAGACCGGATCACCGGCGATCGTGGCGCCGGGGGCGCCGGTCGGCCTTTCGCCCGCCTCGGGTCCGGCGGCCCGGAATTCGAGCGCGAGCACTTCGGCCTTGATCCATTCGGCGTGGCGCCGGGCCGCGTCGACGATTCGGGCCGGACCGCGCACCTCGACCGTGATGCGGTCGGCGAGCGCGAACCCGCTCGCCTTCCGGCCGTCGTTGACGACGCGGATGATCTCGCGCGCGATGCCTTCCGCCCTGAGGTCGTCGTCGAGGGTCAGGTCGAGCGCGATCGCGTGTGGGCCGTCCTGCGCGAGCGTGAGGTCGGCGTGCTGCTCGGCTCGGATCTCCACGTCGTTCGGCGCGAGCTTCACCTCTTGACCGTCGACATCGAGCGAGTACGAGCCGTGCTCGTCGAACGCGTGCCGGACCTCACCGCCGTCGACGTTCTCCAACAATGTCTTCACGCGGGGCGCGAGCTTTCCGAGGCGTGGTCCGAGCGCGCTGAAATTGGGCACGACGCGGTAGGACAA
>JAUZEM010000082.1 GCA_030839005.1 Actinomycetota bacterium
AGCGGATGCCCGACACGCGCGCCGCGACCACGACGACCAGCGCGATCAGTCCCGGCCACGTCAGGAAATGCAGGATGTTGAGATCCCACTGCACGAGGTTGTGGAGCCAGCGCGCGATCGGGTCGAACCCCCAACGGAACAGCCAGTGGCCCCCGCGGTGCAGGATGATCCATTGCTCCACGCTGTCGATCCACGGACCGATCCGGAAGTTCCACCACGACGCGATCGGATCGCCCCAGACCACGGCGAGGAACGCCGCGAACGCTCCGATTACCGCTGCCGGAACGACGATCCGGGTCGAACGACGCGAGAGGAGCGCGCGCGGTGCGGTCTCGAGGCGCAACGTGGTCATTCGACTGCGACGGGAGCCGGGTCCTCGGCGAGGGCGCGCAACACGCTCAGGCGATCGACCGCGCCGCAGATATGCCCGTCGTCGTCGAGCACGGCGATCGGCCGGTCGGTCGCGACGACGATCGGCAGCAACTCGCTCAGGAGTGTGTTCGCGGCCACCGTGCCGGCGGTCTCGTGCGCGTCGAGCGGCCCGAGCATGATGCCGCCCGCCGTGAGCACATGCCCGCGCGGTACGTCTCGGACGAAGTCGCGAACGTAGTCGTCGACGGGGCGCGCGACGACCGCTTCCGGCGCGTCGACCTGCACGAAGCGCCCGTCGCGCATGATCGCGATCTGATCTCCGAGCTTGAGCGCCTCTTGGAGGTCGTGAGTGATGAACACGACGGTCTTCCGCAATTCGCGTTGGAGCCTCGCGACCTCGTCCTGCATGTCGCGCCGGATCAACGGGTCGAGGGCGGAGAACGGCTCGTCGAAAAGCAGGATCTCGGGATCGTTCGCGAGCGCGCGCGCAAGTCCGACCCGCTGCTGCATGCCGCCCGACAGCTCGTCGGGATAGCTCTCGCCGAGGCCGCTGAGACCGACCAGGTCGAGCATGTCGCCGGCGCGCGCGTGACGTTCGGCCTTCGACTTGCCCTGTACCTCGAGACCGAAGGCGACATTGTCGAGCACGCGCCGGTGGGGTAGGAGTCCGAAGTGTTGGAAGACCATCGACACGCGGTCGCGGCGCAGCTCTCGGAGCCATTCCGGCGAACAGCTGCCGATGTCCTCGCCGTCGATGATCACGTGCCCGGCAGTCGGTTCGACGAGGCGGCTCAGGCAACGCACGAGCGTGGACTTGCCGGAACCCGACAGTCCCATGACGACGAAGACGCAGCCTTCGGCTACGTCGAAGCTCACATCGCGCACCGCCGCGACGCAACCCGTGCGCGATTCGAGCTCGGCGCGGGGCAGATCCGCGTCCGCCGAATCGACGATGCGTTCTGGGTGCGGCCCGAACACCTTCCACAGTCCGCGACACGAGATGGGCGGCCCGGCGGCCATAACGGTCACGCCCGCCTCCGGCGGAGCTCTTCCACGATGGCGGGGACGATCTCGTGCAGGTCACCGATGACGGCGTAGTCGGCCTTGGTCACCATGGGTGCGTTGGGGTCGGTGTTGATCGCCAGTACGTGCTTCGCGGCCTGCATGCCCACCCAGTGTTGTATGGCGCCGGAGATCCCGCACGCGATGTAGAGGTCGGGGGCGACGCGCTTGCCGGTCTGGCCGACCTGGTCGGCGTGGGGCCGCCAGCCTTGATTGGTGACGACCCGGGAGCAGCCGACGGCCGCGCCGAGCAACTCGGCGAGTGCTTCGATAGCCGCAAAGCCCTCTTCCGAGCCGACGCCGCGCCCCCCGCTCACCACAACGGGCGCCGTCGTCAGCGTGATGCCCTCCGCGATCTGCACGCGATCGACGACGCGCGTACGCGCCGCCCCGGGCCCCAGCGTCGGCACGAACTCGGCAACGCTCACTTCCCGCGCGGCGGGCGCATTGGCGAGGTCGCCCGAGTACACGTGCAGCGCGCAGCTCAGGATCGGGAGCTGCGCGCTGACGGTCGCGTCTTCGAGGAGGCTGCCGCCCCAACGGGCGCGCCGAATCCGCCACGGTGACCCGGGAGTTGCCAGCAGGACGTTGGCCGCGAACGGCTCGTCGGCGATTGCGGCCACGTGCGCCAGAACCTCGTTACCGCGTTCGGTGCCGGTTGCGACGATCGCCGACGGCGACACCGCGGCGGCCAGCTGATGGAGCGCGTCGCCCCACGCCTCGGGTGCGTAGTCGTCGAGCTCGACGTGGCGCACGTGCCAGATCGCGTCGGCGCCGGAGACGGTCGGCGGTACAGCACCTCCGATGACGACGGCGGCAACCGGGGCGTGGGGTAGGCAGGCGCGCGAGAACGCGAGCGCCTGGCGCGTCTCGTCACCGACGGTTCCGCGGTCGTGATCGATCAGGACGAGGACCGGGTCGGTCACGCCAATCCCAACTCGTAGAACAGATCGACGACGGCACCGGCGGCACCGGCTCCGGTGCCGAGCAGCACGGTCTCGGTCACCTCGACCGCCGGCGTCTCGAACCGCACCATCGTGAGGCCTCCGCCCGGCGGTTCGGCAATGATCGTTTGCACCTCGGCCTTCTTCGAGCGCAGGCGTCCGGGCAGCGTGGGGTAGCGCGGGAGGTTGATCCCCTCCTTTACGCCGATGACGGCCGGTAGTCCGAGCCGGTAGACCTCGAACCCGTCATCGCATTCTCGGCGGGCGGTGAGCACAGCATCGGAGATGTCGATCGCCTTGATGCCGTTCACGATCGGGCGACCGAGTGCCCGGGCGACTCGCACGCCGACCTGGAACCCGCCTGAGTCGGCGGACTCGTTGCCGAACAGGAGCAGGTCGAAGGGACCGGCCTCCGCTTCGAGCGCGCGCACCGCCCCGGTTATCGCGCGCGCGGTTGCTTGCGGATCGGGATCCGCGCCGTCGGCGACGCGGTCGTTGGTGACGAGGATCGCGTGTTGGGCGCCGACCGAGATCGAGAAGCGCAACTGCTCCTCGGCCTCGGGCGGCCCGACCGTCAGCACCGTGATGTCGCCTCCGTGGCCCTCGACGAGACGGATCGCCTCCTCGACCGCGCATTCCTCGTGGGGACTGGTCGTGAACGCGAGGTTCCTCGTGTCGATGGCGCGGCCGTCGGCAGTGAGGGTGATCTGCGCGCCGGGAGCCGGGACGCGCTTCACGCAGACCAGGATGCGGAGCGCGGGCAACGGTTGCTCAGCCTTTCATGCGCGTGTCGTCAGGATCGAACAGCGGGCGCGAACCGGCGACGGCGACACTGACCGGGTAGTCCTCGTTCATGTAGCGCACCCGCAGCTCGGTACCGACGATCGCGTGCTGCGGAGGGAGATACGCCAGCAGGAGGTACTTGCCGACGCTCGGACCCGCGCCGGCCGACGTGACCACCGACGGCCGTGCCTTGTCATCCACGATCCGCGCGCCGTCGATCGTGAGGATCGGCTCGGAACCCGTCATGTAGCGGGCGATGCCGTCGCGCGGAGAAATGTGATCGTCGACCGTGAGCGTGCACAACACCGCGGCCGGCTCGGCCTCACGGGCGAGCAGATAGGGCTCCTTGCCGATGAAGTCGGCGGTCTTGACCTTGGGGCGCGCCAGGCCGGCTTCCACGGGCGTGTACTCGCCGTCGAGCTCGGCGCCCATCAGCCGGTAGCCCTTCTCGAGCCGGCCGGTCGTGCCGTAGACACCCGCGCCGACAGCGGTCACGCCGAATGGACGCCCGGCTTCCCAGAGGCGGTCCCAGATCGCGAGCGCGTTGTCGCTGGGGACGTAGACCTCCCATCCGTGCTCGCCGACATAGGAGATACGGAGGAGGCGAACCGTGATGGAATCGATCAGCACCTCTTTCGTCGATCCGTAGGGGAGCGCGGCGTCGGAGATGTCGTCGGAAGTCAGCGACTCGACGAGCGCGCGCGCCTTCGGACCCCATACGCCGATGGTGGCGAACGCGGACGTGTTGTCGACGAAGGTGACCTCACCCGAGGAGGGGAGATGCGCGCGGAACCAATGTGCGTCGCGCGGCCCGTCGAAGGCGCCGGTGACCACACGGAAGGCATCGTCGGCCGTGCGCATGACCGTCAGATCGGAACGGAACCCGCCGCGGGCGTCGAGCAATGGAGTGTAAACCGAGCGCCCGACCGCGACATTGCAGCTGTTGACCGTGAGGTGCTGAAGGTAGTCGAGC
>JAUZEM010000097.1 GCA_030839005.1 Actinomycetota bacterium
CCGAGGAGGCCGTCGAGCGCCGGCTCGAGCTGTATGAGATCGAGACGGTGCCGATCGTCGTGCACTACCGGGAGCTGGGCCTCCTGGTAGTGGTTGACGGCGTGGGTGAGGGCGACGAAGTGTTCGAGCGGCTCGTCAAGATCTGCCTCGAGCAGTTGTCGTAGCCGGCCGTCCCGTGGTTCTGCGCAAGACCGCTGCCCAAATCGCGCTGATGCGGCGCGCCGGAACGGTCGTGGCCGAGATGCACGAGGCCTGCACCCGCGCGTCGGTGCCGGGCGCGACCACTGCCGACCTCGACCGCGCGGCGCGCGCGGTGCTGGAACGCCGTAACGCCCGCTCGAACTTCCTCGGCTACCACGGGTTCCCGGCGGTGGCGTGCGTGTCACCGAACGAGGTGATCGTGCACGGCATCCCCGGCCCACGAAGGCTGGAGGCCGGCGACATCGTGTCGATCGATTGTGGCGCGATCATCGAAGGCTGGCACGCCGACGCCGCGATAACCGTCCCGGTGGGAGAGGTCGACGCCGAGTCGCAGCGGCTCATGGACGTGACGCGCGCCGCGCTCGAGTCGGCCATCTCGGTGACCCTCGCCGGGAACCGCTTGGGTGACATCGGCGCCGCGGCCGAGCGCGAGGTTTCATCCGCGGGGTTCGGGGTCGTGCGCGAGTACGTCGGACACGGCATCGGCACCGCCATGCACGAAGAGCCCGAGGTGCCGAACTACGGCCCGGCCGGCCGGGGCCTGAGGCTCCGGGCGGGGATCGTCCTTGCCATCGAGCCGATGGTCACGGCCGGCCGGGCCGCGACCCGCACGCTCGACGACGGCTGGACGGTGGTGACCGCCGACGGATCCCGGGCCGCGCACTTCGAGCACACGGTCGCCGTCACCGAGGACGGGCCGGAGGTCCTGACCGTGCCGTAATTATTGGTCGCTCGCGCTCCGCCTCCCTGATTATTGGTCGCTCGCGCTGCGCCTCCCATCCGGTCGGCTCCGCTGTCGCTCCCGGCCGTTTGGCAATAGCACGCCTGATCAGGTAATCTCTTCGGTCGGCTCCTTGTCCGTTCGGCGCGCCCAAGGTTGCACGAAAAACGAAGTCCGCTGGCGCGCTCCAAACCTGAAGGTGATGCTCTCTGGCCAAGCCGAAGGATGACACGATCCTGGTCGAAGGGACGGTCGTGGAGCCGTTGCCGAACGCCATGTTCCGTGTCGAGCTGGAGAACGGGCACAAGGTTCTTGCTCACATATCCGGGAAGATGCGGATGCACTACATCCGCATCGCGCCGGGCGACCGGGTGCAGGTCGAGCTCACGCCGTACGACCTCAGCCGCGGGCGCATCACGTACCGCTACAAGTAGACCCATTCCCTCGAGCATCCATGACAACCGACGCGGCGAGCGAGCAAAGCGAGTGAGCTCGCCGGAGTCCCGATCGTCCGCGAGGCGGGTATCCCGCCGAGCAGAGAAGGCGACAAAGAATTATGAAGGTTCGGCCTTCGGTCAAGAAGATGTGCGACAAGTGCAAGGTCATCCGCCGGCATCGCTCGGTCCGGGTCATCTGCGAGGACCCGCGCCACAAGCAGCGGCAGGGTTAGGAAGGACGCGCAACGATGGCCCGTATCTCCGGCGTCGACATACCTCGCGAGAAGCGACTCGAGATCTCGCTCACGTACATCTACGGCATCGGCCGCAACACCGCGCAGCAGGTATGCGACGCGACATCGATGTCGCGCGATACACGTGTGCGCGACCTCACGGACGAGGAAGTGGCGCGGCTGCGCACCTACATCGACCAGAACCTCAAGGTCGAAGGTGACCTTCGCCGCCAGGTGAGCCAGGACATCAAGCGGAAGATGGAGATCGGCTGCTACGAAGGCCTACGCCACCGCAAGGGGCTTCCGGTCCACGGACAGCGCACCCGGACGAACGCCCGGACCCGCAAGGGCCCGAAGAAGACGGTCGCCGGGAAGAAGAAAGCCCGCAAGTGACGCCGCGAAGTCACACGACGCGAATCGGAGCCTGAGAAGCAGTGGCGAAACCTGTCGCCGGCGGACGCCGGCCCAAGCGCAAAGAGCGCAAGAACGTCACCTACGGGATGGCGCACATCAAGTCGTCGTTCAACAACACGATCATCACGTTCACCGATCTGCAGGGCAACACGCTCTCGTGGGCGAGCTCCGGCAACGTGGGGTTCAAGGGGTCGCGCAAGAGCACGCCGTTCGCGGCGCAGCTCGCGGCGGAGGCCGCGGCCCGGCGCGCGATGGAGCACGGCGTGCGCAAGGTCGACGTGTCGGTCAAGGGTCCGGGCTCCGGTCGAGAGACGGCAATCCGGTCGATCCAGAACGCGGGCATCGAGGTCGTCGGGATCAAGGACGTCACCCCGATCCCACACAACGGATGCCGCCAGTCCAAGCGGCGGAGAGTCTGACGTGGGTGGGAAGCGGACCGGAGGACACTCGCCGGAGGCGGCGCTCCGCAGCGAGCGGGAGGGAAAGTAATGGCGCGCTATACGGGCGCGGTCTGCCGGCTGTGCCGGCGCGAGCGCATGAAGTTGTTCTTGAAGGGCACGAAGTGCGATTCGATGCGGTGCCCGATCGAGCGGCGTCCATACCCGCCCGGACAGCACGGCCGCGGTCGGGTCCGCGACAGCGAATACCTGCTCCAGCTGCGCGAGAAGCAGAAGTGCCGTCGCATCTACGGCCTGCTCGAGAAGCAGTTCCAACTCATCTACGCCAAGGCGAACAAGCAGCCGGGGATCACGGGCGAGAACCTGCTCCGCCTGCTCGAGCTGCGCATCGACAACGTCGTGTTCCGTACTGCCTTCGCGTCGAGCCGTAGCCAGGCGCGCCAGTTCGTGCGCCATGGCCACGTGCTGGTGAACGGCAAACGAGTCACGATCCCGTCGTACGTGGTTCGCAAGGACGACGTCCTCTCGCTGTCCGAGAAGGCGCGCAAGATGATCGTTATCCGTCACAACATCGACACGCTCGATCGCATCGCACCGCAGTGGCTCGAAGTCAACGCGGGCGAGTTCAAGGCGACCGTGCGCGACCTGCCGCTGCGCGAGCAGATCGACATCCCCGTTCGCGAACAGCTCATCGTCGAGCTGTACTCGAAGTAAGCAAGCGAGGCTCCCCCCATGCTCATCATTCAGCGTCCCGAGATCGAAGCCGTCGAGGCCGAGGGCAATACCCAGAGCTTCATGATCTCCCCACTCGAACCCGGATTCGGGCACACGCTCGGCAACAGCCTTCGGCGCACTCTGCTGTCGTCGATCCCGGGCGCGGCGGTTACCCAGGTGCGTTTCGACGACGCCTTGCACGAGTTCGACGTCATCAAGGGCGTCAAGGAAGACGTTACCGACGTCATCTTGAACCTGAAGGATCTCGTGCTCCGCTGCACGTCCGACGAGGCGGTGACGTTGCGGCTCGACAAGCGCGGCCCCGCCGAGGTGCGTGCCGGCGACATCCAGACGACCTCCGACGTGGAGATCCTGAACCCCGATCTCTACATCGCGACGGTGAACGCCTCCGGCCGCCTCGCGGTCGACCTCACGGTCGAGCAGGGTCGTGGCTACCTGTCCGCCGAGCGGAACAAGCGGACGACGACGATCGGCGTCATCCCCGTCGACGCGATCTTCTCACCGGTACGACGCGTGTCCTTCTCGATCGACCCGACGCGCGTCGAGCAGTCGACCAACTTCGATCGCCTGACGCTCGAGGTCGAGACGGATGGTTCGATCTCGCCGCGCGACGCGCTCGCGTCGGCGGGCGACACGCTGCGCAAGCTCGTCGACCTCGTCGCCGAGCTGTCGGAGCAGCCCCGCGGCCTCGAGCTCGGTGAGGTGGCGTCGCCGACGTCGACCTCTCCCGATCTCGATCTCGCCATCGAGGAGCTCGACCTCTCGGAGCGGCCGCGCAACTGCCTGAAGCGGGCGCGGGTCGACACGATCGGCCAGCTCGTGCAGAAGTCGGAGGACGACCTGCTCGCCATCACCAACTTCGGCTCGAAGTCGCTCGAAGAAGTCATCCAGAAGCTGGACGAGCGCGGGTTGTCGCTCCGGGTCAAGGAGTAAACCGGGGTCATGCCTGCTCCGAAGAAGGGCAAGCGCTTCGGTGGAAGCCCGGCGCACCAGAAGCTGATGCTCGCGAACCTGGCGTCGCACCTCATCATCTCCGAGGCCGGCGCGATCACGACGACCGAGGCCAAGGCGAAAGCGCTGCGGCCCTACGTCGAGAAGCTGGTCACGAAGGCCAAGCACGGCGGCGTGCACAAGCAGCGCATCGTCGTCGCGCGGATCCACGACAAGGACGCCGCGCACCGGCTCTTCGACGAGATCGGACCGCGCTATGCCGACCGCAACGGCGGCTACCTGCGCATCCTCAAGCTGGGTCCGCGTCCCGGCGACAACGCGCCGATGGCGCGCGTCGAATTCGTCTGACCGCTACCGCTCCGGCTCGACGGGTCCCGCAGCCGGGCACCTTGGCAGACTGTCGGGGTGACGCTCTTCGAAGCGGCGGCCTCCGGTTCGGGTCCCGCTCAACTCAAGCTGGTCGTGGCCTACGACGGCACCGACTTCAGCGGGTTCGCCGCGCAGCCGGGACAGCCCGGCGTGCGGACGGTCGGAG
>JAUZEM010000101.1 GCA_030839005.1 Actinomycetota bacterium
GGCGACGCGGGCGATCTCCTCGAGGCTCAGCAGCTCCTTGCGCTCGAGGAAGACGTGCTCGCGGCCGTAGACCTCCTTCGGCATGCAGTAGACGCAGCGAAAGTTGCAGCGGTCGGTGATCGAGATCCGGAGCGTCTCGAGCGGTCGGTTCAGCTTGTCGAGGAGCGGCTCCACTCCCACACGGTACCCAAGTAACAGTCGGTTACTAGGGCTGCTCGGCCCAGAGCTTCGCCAGCTCGATGATGGTTGCCGCGGCCAGGCCCATATCCTCGACGCAGATCCACTCGCGTTCGCTGTGCGCGTCGTGGCCGCCCGTGAAGATGTTCGGCGTCGGCAGGCCCATCTCGGTCAGGGCCGAGCCGTCGGTGCCGCCTCGGATCGCCGTGCGTTTCGGCTCGAGGCCGATGCGCCGAACCGCTTCCTCGAGGTTCGCGACAATCTCCGGATGCTGCTCGAGCGTGTCGCGCATGTTGCGGTACTGGATGCGCGACTCGACCTCGATCGAGCAGCGCTCGTCGGTCGCTGCGACCTCCGCAGCAATCCCGCGCAGGAACTCGATGTGCTCGTCGAGCAGGTCGTTCTCGAAGTCGCGGACGATGAAGCGCAACTCGACCTCCGACGAGTCGCCCGAGATCACGACGGGATGGACGTACCCTTCGCGTTCATCGGTCGTCTCCGGCGATCGTGAATCCTTCGGCAGCTTCTCGACGATCGCGGCGGCCAGCTTGATCGCGTTCACGAGCTCGCCTTTCGCGAGGCCCGGATGGATCGAGCGGCCGCGGATGTACATGCGTACCTGTGCGCCGGAGAACGTTTCGCTCTGCACCTCGCCGGCACCCGGACCGTCGACGGTGTACGCGGCGACGACACCGAACGAGTCGACCGGGAAGTGGATGACGCCGCGTCCGACCTCTTCATCCGGATTGAACGCGACCTTCACCGGACCATGCGGGATCTCGGCATGGGCTTGCAGGTACGCAACCGCGGCGACGATTTCCGCAACACCCGACTTGTCGTCGGCGCCGAGCAGTGTTGTTCCGTCGGTCGTGATCAGCTCGTGGCCGGCGTGCTGCTCGAGCTGCGGCGATTCGCTCGGGCGGATCACCTGGCCGGAGTCGCCGAGCGTGATCTCACCGCCGTCGTAGCGGATCCGCTGCGGGTTCACACCCGCGCCGGACGCCTCGCGCGCCGTGTCGACGTGCGCGAAGAACGCGATCGCCGGGACGTCGTGGTCAACCGTCGACGGCAGCGTCGCGGTGACGTAACCGTGCTCGTCGATTGCAGCGTCCGCGAGGCCGGCCTCCTTCAGTTCGTCGACGAGCAGGCGCAGCAGGTCGAGCTGCTTCTCCGTGCTCGGATACGCCTCTGAGTCCTCGTCCGACTGCGTGTCGATCTGGACGTAGCGGACAAACCGCTCGGCGGCGTCCTCGGCGAGTTGCGCGGCGAGCGCCGCGCTGGTGTCGGTGGCCATGGCGGGAGCGTACCCACGTGGGGGAAGATCGAGCGCATGTCACGGCTCGACGAGTTTCTCCCCGAATACGACGCGCGGGAGCGCCACGAGCGCCGCGTTCCGGGGACGCCGGAGCTTGCGGTCGCGGCCGCGCTCGGAACCCCCGTCGCGCCGGATGGGGTCGTGCGGACGCTCTTTCGCCTACGGGGCCTCCATGGCGGCGGTTCTGTGCACGGAGCCTTGCGCGGGATCGGGCTCAAGCCGCTCGTCGAGGAGGCGGACTGCGTCGTGCTCGGTGCCGCGGGCCGCCCCTGGTCTCCACGCTCACGCCTGACGCCGTTCGACCAGGCAGGCCCGGGGGAGATTCGCATGGTGTTCGACATCACGGCGACGGCAGCCGGTGACGGCATGTCGATACTCGCAACGGAGACGCGAGTTGCCGCGATGGACGCGAAGGCGCGACGCGCCTTTCGGCGGTACTGGTTCGTCGTTGGGCCGTTCTCCGCACTGATCCGCCGCCGGTGGCTCGCAGCCGCGGAGCGCGCGCTTCGTTGACGGCGATCGGGCTCGCCTGCCTGTCGGCGTTTCTGTTCGGCGCGATGAGCGTCGGGCTGCGCATGGGGCTGAACCGGTAACAGGACGTCGAGCTCGCGACGGTCGCGACGGTAGCGGGCGCGCTCGCGGTTGCCCTCGTCGCGGCAGCGGCGGAAGCGCCGTCGCGCGGCGTGCACGCTTCAGCCGCGTGGCCCTTTCTGCTCGCCGGCCTCGCGCAGCCCGGCATCGGCCAGCTGCTCGTGACGATCGCAATCCGCGAAGCCGGCGCCTCACGCGCCTCGGTCATTCTGGGCTCGGCGCCGCTCGCGGCGGTGACGTTCGCATTGATCTTCCTGGGCGAGCCGGTGCGGTGGCCGCTCATTGTGGGGGCGGTCCTGATCGTCGGCGGCGGCATCGAGCTCGCGCGGGACCGGGGGAGACCGGCGCACGTGCGCCGCCGCGGCTACGTGCTGGCCTTCATCGCGACGATCCTCTTCTCGGCGCGCGACAACCTCACACGGTGGCTGGCCGGCAGCACGTCGGTTCCACCCGCGGTGGCGGCGACAGCGGCGCTTGCCGGCGGCATGCTCTTCATCCTGGTCGTGCTCGGCCCGCGCGTCCGCGGGCGGCTCGCGCTCCGGCCGATGCTGCCGGTCCTCGGAGTGGGCGTCATCTTCGGCCTGTCGTATGTCTCGCTCTTCGAGGCCTTCTACCGCGGGCGGGTCACGGTCGTCTCGCCGATCGTGGCGACGGAGTCGCTCTGGGGCGTCGCCCTCTCGGTGCTCCTGATCCGGCACACGGAGCTCGTGGGCCGCCGGGTGCTGATCGGCGCCGCCCTGATCGTTGCCGGGGGCGTGCTGATCGGCGTCTATTCGGGCTGAGACTATGATCTGCTATAAAGAGACTAAGATTTTCTCACCAGGAGGCATATAGCAGCGATGGCAAAGACAATCGGAATCGACCTGGGTACCACGAACTCGTGCATGGCCGTCCTCGAAGGCGGCGAGCCGACCGTGATCCCGAACGCGGAGGGCGGGCGCACGACGCCGTCGGTCGTCGCGTTCACGAAGGACGGCCAGCGGCTCGTCGGCGCCCCGGCGCGGCG
>JAUZEM010000166.1 GCA_030839005.1 Actinomycetota bacterium
GCCGCAGTTGTGCGACATCTGCGATCGGCCCACACTTTGGCAGTCGAGCGCGAAGTGTCGACAGGCCGTCGAAGGTCTGTACCGGCAGCGGCACCGCGTAGTGGCGCGCCTCTCCTGCACCGGTCGATCGTCAACGCGCGAGGGCGCACGCGTTTAGTGTCGATTGCACCATCAACGACGACGAATTGCCGGCGTTCACTTCGATGCCAACGTCGTTGACGACTGACCGGCTCATCATGCGGCCCTTCTCGGTCGGCGACGCGCCGCTCCACGCCGAGATGATCTCGGAACGTGGACCGGGTGCCCGCCACTACGGCGCGACCGTCGCCGCCGTCGAACAAATCATTGAGCGGCTGCTTCGGGAATCTGCCGAACACGGCTTCGGCCTGTATGTGCTCGAGCGCGTCGATGATGCTGGCTTCATCGGTTACTGCGGGCTCATCGTTGGCCGCGGGAGCATCAGTGAGCCAGAGATCGCCTACGAGCTCCTCAGTCGATTCCACGGACGCGGGTATGCGACCGAGGCTGCTTCGGCCGTCGTTGAGGCCGGGCGCGCGACCGGCCGACGTCGTCTCGTCGCAACAGTCGGTCCGGCCAACGCCGCATCGTTCCGTGTCCTCAAAAAGGTCGGGTTCGCACCCGTCGTCCCGGCGGTTGACGAGCACGACGGTTACGTTGAATGGGAGCGTCTTCTTTGACGTGTCGGCGGCCTGAGACGCGTACCGTGTGTCGATGGATTGGAAGCTCGAAGGGAAGCGGCCACTGACCGATGACGAGTTCGGGTTGTCGGACTTGCACGCTGGCATCGGTGACGCACACCGGCCAGCCGGCGGCGTGAGCACTCGCGGAGGCGATGGTTGAGTAGGGGTGTCAGCGTGTCGCGCTTCGGGGGCCGACCGAAGCCGACCCCCGGAACGCTTGTCTCCGTCCGTCGTATTACTTGAAGTAGACGGTCTCAGGGTTCACGGCGGAACGCCCTCGTCACGCGGGACGCGTCGGCTCGATGCCGTCGCTGACACCCAGCCCCGGGCACAGGGCGACGCTCTCAAAGCGCACGAGAGGCACGCCGCGAATCGCGAGTCGTGTTGTTACGTAGGCGATCGGGTAGGACACCCGAGGCGCGAGATTCGGGGACGCGCATTCTGGGACGTCCCGGCGTGGTGGAGTCGTGGTCAGTCTCGGAATGAGGTGCGCAGCGCCCAGCCTTCAGTCAGGAGTCCGCCGGCGGCTAAGAGCGCCGGCACGGCGGCCGGCTCTCCTCGTCGCACCTCGGCCAACGCGGCTGCGAGGTCTCCGCCGTCGGTCAGCGCACCGAGACCCGCCCACAGGCAGAGAGCTGACGGTGAGGCGTCCGGCCGGGTCGTGGCTATGAGACCGCCGACACCGAGGGCTATCTCGCGAACGGCGAAACCTCGTGTCATGAGCGTGTCGCTGCTGTTCCTCCTCGACCTTCCGTTCAGCCGATGAGGAGCGACAGCGAAGGCGCATCCGACCGCGAACCGTATCCCAGCGAAAAAGCGGACGACATTCCTCACGCCAATGTTCACCACGTCGCTGAAAGTAGCGGACCAACTCGCCCCACGGGCAAGAAGGTGCATCCTTCTCGTGGCTGGGTCACGGGTCGCACTCGGGCGTTTTGGGGGTGAGTAGCCTCCGCGCCCGTGGAGATGCCGCCGACGCGATACGCGAAGACGAGTGACGGTGTGCATATCGCGTATCAGGTGTACGGCGATGGTCCCGTGGACATTCTGCTCTCGGGGAGTTTGTGGTGGCACCTCGAGTTCCAGTGGACGGATCCGAGCGCCGTTCGTGTGAAGGAACGTCTTGCTCGTCTTGGGCGGGTGATCGAGTTCGACAAGCGCGGTACTGGACTATCAGATCGGGTCCCGGTTGATCGGCTCCCCACGCTCGAACAACGAATCGACGACATCACGGCCGTGCTCGATGCGGCCGGCTCGACATCTGCCGTACTGCTCGGACAGAACCATGGCGCCCCGCTGGCGCTGTTGTTTGCTGCCACCTTCCCGGAGCGGACGCGCGCCTTGATCCTGCAAGGTGCGTTCGCTCGATTCGCCGAGGCTCCCGATTACCCGTACGGCTTCCCTGAGCGGCTCGTCCCTCGGGTCGTGGAGCAGATGGAGTCACACTGGGACGAGCCACACGCGCTCGCGCAGATCGCGCCGAGCTCCATGCACGATCCCGACATCCGCGAGTGGTGGACCACAATGCAACGCATGGCGGTGAGTCCCGGCGCTGCGTTGGCGTTGTGGAACATGTCGATGGCCACTGACGTCCGCGGTGTTCTGCCTGCGATCCATGTCCCGACGCTCGTGGTTCACCTTTCGGACGATCGTCTGATCAACATCGGGTGCGGTCGCCATCTTGCCGAACACATCGCGGGTGCGACCTTCGTCGAGGTCCCCGGCTCTGATATCGGATGGACCGATCCCACTCCCGTGAGTGACGTGATCGAAGAATGGCTTACCGGTCGCCAACCCGAATCCGAAGTCGATCGGGTGCTCGCGACCGTGATGTTCACCGACATCATCGACTCCACGAAACAGTTGATCGAACACGGCGACCGCGAATGGAAAGCAGTTCTCGATCGTCACGACGCGCTCATCGGTCGGGCGCTCGATCGATACCGAGGCCGCAAAGTCAACCCGACCGGCGACGGGGTGCTCGCCACGTTCGACGGTCCAGCCCGCGCGGTGCAATGCGCGTGCGCGATCCGCGACGGAGTCGCGGCCCTTGGCATCGAGATCCGCGCCGGAGTGCACACCGGAGAGATCGAGCTCCGCGGCGACGACGTCAGCGGGCTTGCCGTCCACCTCGGGGCCCGAGTCGCTGCGCTCGCCGGACCGAGTCAGGTGCTGGTGACGCGCACCATCACTGATCTTGTCGCTGGTTCTGGGCTGCACTTCGCCGAACATGGCGAACACGAACTCAAAGGACTCCCCGGCTTCTGGCATCTCTACTCGGTCGACGGATCCTAAACAGGCCAACGCCCCTCGTCCGACGAGCGCCCGCGACCCGGCGTTATATGAGATAGGAGAGAAGTCCGCTCACCTCCGGGGATGGTCGATGCCGAGGGCGCGACGCTCCATCGGGGTATCGCGGAGGCATCAGACACTCGGCGCCGCTCGATGGATTACTGATCGGGATCTGCGTGGACGTTCGG
>JAUZEM010000277.1 GCA_030839005.1 Actinomycetota bacterium
GCAGGAAGGGCACGCGCCAGGCCGCGGCCTGCAACCCGAGGAGGAACATGCCCTCGTCGAGCTCCATCGTGGTGACCGAGCCCGATTGGCGAGCGTTGCGAAAGTGCGGCTCGAGCGCGATGGAGTCGAGCGAGACGAACGCGTAGACGACCTCGCGAACCTTGCCCGTGCGACACAACAGCCCGACGTCGGGGCCGCCGTACGACACGATGCGGAGATCCTTCGCCGACGACCGGCACAGCGCGCGCACCAGGGCCATCGGCTTGCGCCGCGAGCCCCAACCGCCGATACCGACGGTCATGCCGTCGTCGACCTCGGCGGCGATCTCGTCGACGGTGACGCGTTTGTCCGGAACCACTGCGGCTCGATTCTGACGGGTGGCAGATGGTATTCCGGCCGTTGCCACCGCCCGGCGCCGTCCCGACCGGAACCCGCTGATGCCGAGATATCGAGTGAGTGGGATTCGGGCCGGTCAGAGGGCCGCGTTGTCGGCTCGACGGGTCTGGTCCCGGTCGGGAGGAGTCGTCGACCAGAGAAGCTGGGTGAGGTCGTCGACGTGGCGGTGCGCGTGCGCGAAATACCGTCGCATTCGTCGTCCCGACCAACGGTACGGATTTCTCGCCTGGGGCCGAAGGAGCAGCTGCGTGTCGAGTGTCGACCACGGGCTGATCTCGATCTCGACGGGCGCGAGCTGTCTCCCGTGACGGGCGAGCAATCGGGCGCGGGCGCGCCAGACGGGTTCCGGGTACGAGTCGACACGACGGAACGGTTCATCGAGCCGCAGCGCTCCGTAGCGATCGCCGGACACAACGCTGCCCGCGCCGAACACGGCCGCGTTGGTGATGGTGCGCATCACGTTGACGGACGGCCTGTTGATTCGGCGCTGCAGCACGAACGTCTGCCAGTCGAGCCTGATCATCGAGTCATACCTCCTGATGCCTCCTCTCGCCTGCCCGGTCCCTAGCTTCGTCAGCCTGCGTTGCGAGCGAGCGGCGTGACCGCGAACTCGACGCGAACCGTAGGTGAGCGTGGGATGACCGATCGCCGCGCACGATGTCCAACGACGCGATCCTCGGTGGTGCGTTTCGGCCAATCCGCGCAGGAGTGCCAGAATGCCCGGCCGATGGACGATCTTCGCTTCGACGGGCAGGCTGTGATCGTCACGGGTGGTTGTCGCGGGATCGGACGCGGAATCGCGCAACGCTTCGCGGAGGCGGGCGCGCGCGTTCTCGTTTGCTGTCGCAACGAGCCGGACTCGCTTCCTGGCGGCGTCGCCTTCATTGCCGCCGATGTCCGCCAACCCGAGCAGATCGACGCGGTGATCGAAGACTGCACGCGACGGTTCGAGCGCGTCGACGTCCTCGTGAACAACGCGGGCGGCTCGCCACCTGCCGACTCCGCGACTGCATCTCCGCGTTTCACCGCGGGGATCATCGCGCTGAACCTGACCGCCCCGATCGTGTTCGCGCAGCGGGCAAACGCGGCGATGCAGGTCCAGGAGCAGGGTGGGACGATCGTCAACATCGCGAGCGTCAGCGGTGTCCGCCCGTCGCCGGACACGCTCGCCTACGGCGCGGCGAAGGCGGGCTTGCTGAACGCCACGCAGACGATGGCGGTGGAGTTCGCGCCCAAGGTGAGGGTCAACGCCGTGGTCGTCGGTCTCGTCGTCACCGAGCAGGCGCACCTCTTCTACGGAGGTGTCGAGGGGATCGAGGCGGTCGGGGCGACGGTGCCACTCGGCCGCATGGCCGATCCCACTGATGTCGCCGACGTCTGCCTCTTCCTCGCATCGCCGCTGGCCCGCTACGTCACCGGGGCCCACGTGCTCGTGCACGGTGGCGGTGAACGACCCGCGTACATCGACGCCGCGAAAGGGACCGGGCGCGACTGATGCGAATCGTCGTCTTCGGTGCCGGAGCGGTGGGCGGAGTGATCGCGGCGCGCTTGTTCGAGCACGGCAACGAGGTCGTCGCGATCGCCCGCGGCGCGCACTTCGAGGCCGTGCGCGACAACGGACTCCGGCTCGTCGATCCCGACCGTAAGGTGACGCTCCCGATCCCGGTCGTCGACGATCCCGCGCGCATCGATTGGCGCGCCGACGACGTCGTCCTCGTGACCACGAAGTCACAGGACTCGACCGGTGCGTTCGGTGCGCTCGCCGCTGCCGTCGGCTCCGCCGTGCCGGTGGTGTGCGTGCAGAACGGCGTGGAGAACGAGCGCATCGCGTTGCGACGTTTCGAGCGTGTCTACTCGATCTGCGTGATGCTGCCCGCGGAACATGTCGAGCCCGGGGTCGTCGCCGCGTCGTCGGGGCCCGTTACCGGCCTGCTCGACATCGGTCGCTATCCGGCCGGACTCGACGACACGGCGCACGCGGTGGCATCTGCGCTGTCGGGCGCGACGTTCGAATCGATCCCGCGACCCGATGTGATGCGGTGGAAGTACGCGAAGCTGCTCATGAATCTTGCCAATGTCGTGGAAGCGCTGTGCGCACCGGGCGACGACGCGACGGCACTCGGCCGGCTCGTCCGGAGCGAAGGCGCGGCGGTGTTGCGCGCGGCGGGCATCGACTTCGCCTCGAAAGAGGAGGATCGCGAACGACGCGGCGAGCGCCTGTCGCCCCGCCTCGCGCGGGGCGGGGGCTCCACCTGGCAGAGCATGAGGCGGGGGACGGGCGCGCTCGAGACCGACTACCTGAACGGCGAGATCGCGCTGCTCGCGCGGCTGCACGGGGTCGCGGCTCCGGTGAACGCGCTGCTGCAGGCGGCGGCGAACGACGCCGCCCGGCGCAAGCTCTCCCCCGGCTCGCTGCGAGCGTCGGACCTGCTCACGGGTGCTGGCTGCTGACCGAAACGATCTCGCCGGTCATGTAGGACGCGAGGTCGCTCGCGAGGAAGATGATCACGTTCGCGACCTCCCAGGGCTCGGCGGCCCGCCCGAACGCTTCGCGCGTCTCGAGCTCGGCGAGCAGCTCGTCCGTTGTCACCTTGGCGAGGTGCGGATGCATCGCGAGCGAAGGCGCGACCGCGTTGACCCGTACGTTGTTCGGTGCAGCCTCGATCGCCGCGCACCGCGTCAACGCCATGACACCCGCCTTCGCGGCCGCGTAGTGCGCCTGCCCCTCCTGGGCCCGCCACCCGACGACGGAGGCGTTGTTGACGATCGCGCCCGTGCCCTTCTCGGCCATGTGCCGCAGCGCGGCGCGCGTCATCCGCATCGTGCCGGTGAGTGTTACGTCGAGCACCGAAAACCACTGCTCGTCGGTCATCTCCGCGAGCGTGGCCGTTCCGCCGAGGCCGGCGTTGTTCACGAGCACGTCGAGTTGCCCGCCGCCGAAGTCGACGGCTTCCGCGACGAGACGTTGCACGTCGTCCTCGACGGCGACATTGCCGAGCGCGGCGTGCGCGCCCGCGCCCAGTTGCTCGGTCGCCTCGCGCAACCGGCGTTCGTGAATGTCGCTGACGACGACGCGCGCGCCCTCCTCGACCGCGCGTTTCGCCGTCGCGAACCCGATCCCGGTTCCGGCCGCGGCCGTGACCAGCACCGTCTTCCCGGCCAGCAGACCGCGCCCGGATGGGTATGCCGGGGGCCTGGGTACGGGCGGGGGAGAGTTCGTCATCGTGGCTCCTTCGGCAATCCCAAGGCCTGCTCGCCGATCACATTGCGCTGGATCTGGTTCGAGCCGCCATAGATGGTGTCGGCGCGCGAGTAGAGGAAGAGACGGGTCAAGCGGCCGTCGCCGTCCTCGGAGGCGATCGCCTTCGCGCCGAGCACGTCGACCGCGAGCTCGCCCAAGCCGCGGTGGAACGACGCCCACAGCAGCTTGTGGATCGCCGTGGCCGGATCGACCGTGCCGTGCTCGAGCATCGGCAGCGTGCGCAGCGCGTGGAACCTCATGACCCGAAGCGTGATCCACGCGTCGGCGAGGCGCTGGCGAAACACTGGGTCGTTCGCGAGGCCGCCGGCGCGTGCCAGGTCGGTGATGGTGACGAGCTCGCTCTCGAACGAGAGCTGTTGGCCCAGCGTCGACGCGCCTCGCTCGAAGGCGAGTGTTCCCATCGCCACCCGCCACCCGGCGTTCACCTCGCCGACGACGTTCTCGGCCGCGGTGCGCGCACCGTCGAAGAAGGTCTCGTTGAACTCGCTGTGCCCGGTGATCTGCACGATGGGCCGGATCTCGATGCGACCGGGCTGATCCATCGGGACAAGGAGGTACGAGAGACCCTTGTGCTTCGGCGCCGCGCGATCGGTGCGCGCGATGACGAAGATCCACTGCGCCCATTGGGCCAGCGACGTCCACGTCTTCTGGCCGTTGATGACCCACTCGTCGCCGTCGAGGTCGGCACGCGTTTGCACGTTCGCGAGGTCGGAACCCGCGTCGGGCTCGGAATAGCCCTGGCACCAGATCTCCGTGCCGCGGAGGATGCCGGGGAGCACCGCTCGCCGCTGCGCGTCGGAACCGAAGTGCACGATCGTCGGGCCGAGCAGCCCTTCGCCGACGATCCCGACCCGACCCGGTCCA
>JAUZEM010000291.1 GCA_030839005.1 Actinomycetota bacterium
GCCCGACCGCGAGTCCCATCGGGACATCGTCGGGCGAGTCGGGGTATCTCGCCATGCGGTCCGTAGCCCAGCGAAAGTACGCCTTCAGCGTCGATCTGAGCCGTGGGTCGTCCGGAAGTCGGGCGTCGTCGATGGCCTGCACGAAGCAGACTTGCGCGCGTTCGTCCATCTCCACGTGTTCGCCGTTGCCCGAGTGCAACTTCGTGACCATCGTCTCGTCACCGATGGACGCGCTGTAGTTGGGTGGGCCGCCGAGCGCTTCCGCCCAATACGCGGCGAGTCGCTCAGTGTGCTGAGGGTGATAGCCGTGCGAGAAGGCGTGGCTCACGATGGGGTCGGCGAGACAGCGCGCGTGCCATGCGTGCGCGAGTCTCAGAAAGGCGTCCTCACCGCCCGCGGCATCGAAGATCGTTTGCGACACAGCAATCAGTATCGCAGCATCTGCGACCACGGCGATTGTGCGACAGCCGGGAACGGCACGGGCGATCACGTGTAGAAGGACGCAATCAGGGCGGTTCTACGATGTGATCGTGGCAAGAAACGCCGGCGAGGCGACCGGTCGCGTTCCATTGCTTCTCGACACTGACATCGGCAGTGACATCGACGACGCGATCTGTCTCGCGTATCTCCTCGCCCACCCGCGTTGCGATCTGCGAGGCGTCACGACGGTGTCGGGTATGCCACGACTGCGTGCGTCTCTCGCAGACGCAGTGTGTCGCGCGGCCGGCAGCAACGACGTCGAGATCCACGCCGGCACCGAGCACGGGATCGCGGGCCGGACACCGCAACCAGAGGTGCCGCAAGCGGTGGTGCTCGACCGCTTCGACCACCGCAACGCGGACGAGTTCGCGCCGAACACGGCGGTGACGTTCCTGCGCGACGTCATCCGCTCCGCTCCGGGCGAGATCACGCTTCTGTCGATCGGGCCGATGACGAACATCGCGCTGCTGTTCGTCACGTACCCCGAGGTTGCGCCGTTGCTGCGCTCGCTCATGATCATGGGCGGCGCCTACTCCATGATGCCGTTCGTCGGCGGCGCGCAGGAGTGGAACGTGTCGTGCGACCCGGTTGCGGCACGCGCCGTATACCGCACGCCCGTTTCTGGGCATCGATCGGTCGGTATCAACGTGACCTCGCGTTGCACCATGCCGTGGGCTGACGCGATGCACCGGTTCTCGTCCATCGGCGGCGGACTCGCCGTCGTTGCGGCCGCGCTGGAGCAGGCGTGGAACCACAATGAGCACGTGACCTTCCACGATCCCCTCGCCGCCGTGTGCATCTTCGAACCGGACGTGTGCACCTGGCGCGGAGGTCGGGTCTCGGTCGAGATGACCAGCCGGCGATTCCGTGGCGCCACCAGCTTCGATCCGGACCGCGACGGATCCCCGCACCAGGTCGCTGACCGCGTGGACGTCGACCGGTTCTTCGCGCGCTTCTTCGCGGTCTGGCCGTAGATGCCACCGACCGCGAAACCCAAGACGCCGTCTATGTCCGGCAGAGTGCCGCCACGACCTCGTCGACGTCGGCATGGTCTGTGCTGTCGGCGTCCATGTGCTCGTAGCGGACTCGAGCGCCGGCGCCTATCACGAACGTCGCCCCGATCTGCTTCACGCGCTTGCCGGCTCTGTGGACGTGATGTCCGCGCTTCGACGCTTCCCGGGTGGCCTTCCACGTTCGCGGGTGCAGGAGTTGGAACCAATTGAGCGTTCGCAGCGACACGGCGTGCGCCGCCAACGCGTCGTCGTCGACGAGCACCAAGAACGGGATCCGCTCCTCGCGCACGAAGGCCTCGGCGTAGCGGCGGTCGCCGGTTCCGACCGCGACGATGTCGGCCCCCAGGCTCGTGATCTCGTCGTAGCGCTCGCGCAACTGCGCGGCATGCTCGCGGCAGTGCAGTCAACCAAAGTGTCGGAGGAACACCAACACGACGGGCTGGTCGCGCCACAGATCGCCGAGTCGATGCGACGCGCCGGTTTGGTCGACGAGTGATATCTCGGAGAGCGCGGGGAGATCCACGCAGTCGAGCCTACCGGGGCCGGCTGCTCGTCAACTTCGGCAAGCCCGCGAGATCACGGCAGGCGCGGATTGCGAGCGCGACGATCGTGAGCGTGGGGCCATAACCGGTCGACGTGGGGAACACCGACGAGTCGGTGCACACCATGTTCTCGACGTCGTGAAACCGCTGCCACCGGTCGACGACGCTCGTCGCCGGATCGTCGCCCATGCGACACGTCCCCATGATGTGTCGCGACATCGACGCGCTTCGCCGCCCGGCCCGGTCGCCCTCGAGTGGCGGCGAGGTCGCGGCGAAGGTCGACTCCGCGCCGGCCTCGCGCATCACGGCGACGAGCCTCGGCGCGTAGTAGCGCGAGGCGACGACCTCGTGTGGGTGCACGTCGTACGTCGCGCGCCCTGCGGGGAAACCGTGGACGTCTCGAACGGACGGATCGAGGTCGATCCGGTTCGTGGCCTGTGGCAGGTCCTCGCCCTGGATCGTGAATGCCCACATGCGATCGCGCATCGTGGATTCGAGCATCTCGCGGGTGTGCGCGACACCGGGCGACGTGTACACGCCTTCCATGACCGGACCCCCGCCGCCACCGTGTTCGGTCAGTCCGCCCCTGAAATAGGGGAGGCCGTGCTCGCGTGCGAACCTGCGCACGTCGTCGTCGATGATCATGTGGTCGTCGTGCAGGTGAGTCACCGACCGACCCCGGTGACCGTGCAGCCGGAACGGGAACCGGCCGATCACGAACGTCTGGAAGTGGTACATGAGATAGCGCCCGACGAGGCCGGACGAGTTCGCCAGGCCGGAACGCAACAGCAATCGGGGCGTCTCCCACGCGCCGCCCGCGACCACGACGATCCGGGCGCTCACCTCGTGCGCATCGCCGTCGAGATCGCGGTAGCGCACGCCGCGCGCCTGCTTGCCCGCCGGGTCGAGCAATACGCGCTCGACGTAGGAGTCCGCGCGGATCTCGCACCGTCCGCTCCGCAGTGCGTTGCGCAGCGGTGCGATCGGATCGCCTTTGGCCTCGATCGGACATCCGTAGTAGGCGCAGAAGCCGCAGTTGTTGCACGCGGGCCGGCCGTCGTAGGGCACGGAGTTCACGCCGGTCGGCGCGCGGTACGGGTGGTAGCCGAGGCGCGTCGCGGCTTCGGTGGTCAGCGCGGCGCCGAACATGTCGGCGCCGGGCGGCATCGGATACGGCCCGCTGCGCCATTCGGCGAACGGGTTCGCGTCTGCGTCGCCCGCGACGCCGACGAGCCGCTCGGCCTGCGCGTAATACGGCTCCATCTCGTCATAGTCGACGGGCCAATCGACAATGTCGGCACCTTCGATCGGACCGAGCGAGCTGTACGGCTTGAAGTCGACCGCACGCAACCGGGGGAGCTTGCCGTCGGCGTGGAAGCCGCCTCCGCCCACGGTCGACGGAAGGTTGTTCACCTCGCCCGCGAACAGGCGATCGCCATCGCGCTCGTCGCGCCGGTAGGTGCGCGGCTCGAGGAACGGGTCGGGGCCGAGGAAGTAGCGACGCAACGACTTGATCTCGTCGTTCGAGACGTGACCCAGCCCGGCAAAGGGTGCCTCCAGCGAGAGGAGATGATTGCGGCCCTTCTCGAGCGCGATGACCGACCAACCCGCGCCCGTGAGCACGTCGGCCGCGGTCGCTCCCGCGGGTCCGGTCCCGACGACGACCGCGTCGCAATCGCGAGGCTCAGGCACGCCCGCTCACCTCGTCGTCGGTGTAGCCGCGCGGTTGCACGTCGCCCTCGAAACCGATGGCGCGCCAGCCCGCGCGGTCGCGATTGCCGCCGTACTCGGGCGGGCCGTACGCGCCCTCGCACGCATGGACGTACAGCACACCGCGAAGCTCGCCTTGCGCGTGCAGGCGACGATCCTGCTCGTCGCCGTCGACCTCGCAGAAGTCGGCGCCGAGCGCGACGATGCCGTTGCGGTAGATCTCCTGCCAACCGCGGGTGGGACCGTTGAACTCTCGTTCCGGCATCCCGCGTGAACCTTCGATACGCGTTCGCCACGCAAGTTCCTCGTGCGGCGAGAGCGGGATGAACCGCGCGAACGAGGCCTCGCCCCCGAAGCGGCCGCTGAACGGCCCGCCCGCAAAGATGCGCGGCGGATCGAATGTGAACGCACCGAGCAGGTTGTCGACGTAATCGGCCACGCCGAGCGCCGCTCCGCCGGGATGCGCATCGAGCGGTGGTACGAGCCGATCGACCGCGGCGGAGACCACGCCGTGTTCGTGATCGGTCAGAAAGCGCGGCACTACGGACGGGAGCGGTCTTCGGGCACGATCTTCCGGAGGATCTTGGCCAGCGTCTCGAGATCGCGCAGGCTCAACGCGCGCAGGTTGTCGGGCGCTTCGTACATCCGCGCTTCGACCTGGCTGCGTATCTTCGCGCCCTTGCGGGTAAGAGCCACGGTGCGAATGCGCCGATCACCCGGGTGGGCGCGGCGTTCGGCAAGTCCGTGCTCCTCGAGCCGGTCGACGAGCCAGGTCACGTTCGACGCGTCACACTTCCATGCGCCCGCGAGCGAACTCATCGACTGCGGTTCCTCGGGGTCGAGCTGGAGGAGCGCGTGCATCGCACCGGGATTGAGCCCGAACGACGCCGCGAGTGCAGGAAACTCCTCCTTGCGCACCATGAGCAGTGCCGTGAGCAGGCGCCACACGGTGTCGGCAGGGTCGTGGACGGGGACCGGCTCGATGGTCACTTCCGGATCGTACGATTGTTCACGCGATGTTTCAAGTACTTCGAAGGTTGATGACATAGATACTTGACATCGTTCAAGCATATGTGAGAGGCTCGGATCCATGACGAATGCCATCATCGTCGAAGATCTGCGAAAGCGGTTCGGTTCGGTCGTCGCCCTCGACGGGGTCGACTTCGCGGTCCCGACCGGCACCGTCCTCGGGCTGCTCGGTCCGAACGGCGCGGGCAAGACCACCTCCGTGCGCGTCCTCACCACGAACCTGCGGCCCGATGCCGGTCGCGCCGAGGTGCTCGGGCTCGACGTCACCCGCGACGCGCAAGCTGTGCGCGAGCGCATCGGTCTCGCGGGGCAGTACGCCGCGGTCGACGAGAACCTGACAGGTCACGAGAACCTGCGCATGGTCGGCCGGCTGTCACACCTGTCGAAGTCGGTGGTCCTCGCCCGAGCCGGCGAGCTGCTCGAGCGGTTCGCGCTGGCCGAGGCTGCCGATCGCCCCGTGCGCACGTACTCGGGGGGAATGCGGCGCCGCCTCGACCTCGCGGCCGCACTCGTACACCGCCCGCCGGTTCTCTTCCTCGACGAGCCGACGACCGGCCTCGACCCGAGCGGTCGCCAAGACCTCTGGGGCGTGATCGAAGGCCTCGTGCGTGAGGGCACGACGTTGCTCCTCACGACGCAGTACCTCGAAGAGGCCGATCGCCTGGCGGACAACATCGTGGTGATCGATCACGGGAGCGTGATCGCAGAGGGCACGGCGTCGCAGCTGAAAGCAAAGTTGGGTGCGACGATCGTGGAGGTTGGCTTCGCCGATCCGGCGATCGCGCAGCGCGCGCAGGCCGAGTTGGCCCGCATCGGCTTGTGCGACGTCGGTGCCGCCTCGACGGTCGTAGAGCTCAAGGTCGACGACGGGGCGCGGGTCGTGCTCGACGTCGTACGGACCCTCGATCACGCGCACCTCGAGCCGGTCACGCTCACGGTGCGCGAGCCGACGCTCGACGACGTCTTCCTCACCCTCACCGGCCACAAGGCCGAGGAGCCCGTTGCCGAGGACGCGCCGGTCGAGACCGGCCGCCGGCGGACCCGAGGTGCAGCATGACCGCGATCGCCATTCCGACCACGATCGAGCGGCCGAAGCATGGCGCGTTCAGCTGGGCCGTGCAGGACGCGCTGACGGTCACGTGGCGCAACCTGGTCGCGATGAAGCGCACGCCGCAGGTTCTGGTGTTCTCGACGATCCAGCCGATCATCTTCGTGCTGATGTTCCGTTACGTCTTCGGCGGCGCGATCCGGATCCCGGGCGTGACCCATTACGTCGACTATCTGATGCCCGGCGTGTTCGCACAGACCGTCGTGTTCGGATCCATCCAGACCGGTGTCGGGTTGGCCGAGGACCTGCACAAGGGCCTCATCGAGCGATTTCAATCGCTTCCGATGGCGCGCTCCGCGGTGCTCGCCGGACGCACGCTCGCCGATCTCGTCCGCAACGTGTTCGTCGTGGCCCTGATGGTCGGGGTCGGCTTCATCGTCGGGTGGCGTATTCACACGAGCGTGTTCGGCCTGCTCGCCGGCATCGGGCTGATGTTGCTCTTCGCGCATTCCCTTTCGTGGGTCTTCGCCCTCGTCGGATTGTCGGCGGCCAACGCGGAAGCCGCCCAGGCTGCATCGTTCCCGATCCTCGCGCCCCTCGTGTTCGCGTCGACGGCGTTCGTGTCGGCGGCCTCGATGCCCGCGCCGCTCGAGTGGTTCGCGAACCACCAGCCGGTGTCGATCGTGATCGACGCGGTACGCGCCGTCACCTACGGCGGGCAGTTCGCGTCGACGAGCAAAGTGTTCGCCGCGATCGCATGGAGTCTCGCCATCATCGTGGTCGCGGCGCCGCTCGCGGTGCGGATGTACCGTCGGAAAGTCTGAGTCCGCGGCGCAGCGACGAAGCTCCCTTTCCGTCGCCGCGCGGCAATCGCAGACGGTGTTTGAATCGTCGCCGCCCACGGCGTACGCTAAATGTGAGCGGTCGTTGCCCCAGACCCCGGTGGCGTCCCCGAACGGGGAGACGCGCACGTGGGGACAGTCGAGGCGGATCGACGCCACAATCGACAACCGCAAAGGGTTCCCGAGGGACGCCGTCCGAAACCGCGCCGACCTGAGGAATCCGACCTGAGGAATCAACGCCGACCGGAGGCCAACGTGGCTTCCCCCACCGGCCTGAATGTCGAGGCACCAGGCGACCCCCACGCCAGTCGCCTCGCATGGGGCCGTGTTCGACGCGCGCAAGCAGCCCCAACTCGGACGCGCGTCGAGCACCGCCCCCTCTTTCTCGGTGTCGGGAGGCGGTCCTTCGCTCAGTTTGCGAAGAGATGTGCGGGCCTGCCTTTGGTGCCGACGCGACATCGGAAGAGGGCGCCTTCCAGCGGTCGCGGTGCCCACATCGGTTCTGGATGTCGCGGGTCTGGTCCGGGTGCGCCATGCGGTGTCATCGAGGTGATGTAGAGATCGTCGAGGTCCTGTCCACCGAACGCGACACTCGTCGGGCAGGCGATCGGAACGTGCACGACGGTGTCGACCGCACCGCGCGGTGAATATCGACGGACTTCGCCGCTTCCGGCGATCGCGATCCACAAGAACCCCTCGGCGTCGATGGTCATCCCGTCAGGCAACGTCATCTGCGGTGGCTCCGGCGTCTCGACCGGAATGTCAAACATTCGTCGACGTCCCGAGAGTTGGCCTGTCTCGGGCGCGAGCGTGAATGCGTCGACTCCCGGTTTCGCGGTGCCGGACATGACGTCCCAGAACGACGCGCCTGCCAACGTGTCGATGTAAAACATCGTCCGGCCGTCGTTGCTCCAATCCAGCCCGTTCGAGATGGTCACTCCGTTGAGCATCGTCGTGACGCGGAGGTCAGGATCGAGGCGGTACAGCGCGCCGTGTCCTGGCGAGCAGTCGTATGCCATTGATCCTGCCCAGAATCTGCCGTTCGCATCGCACTTTCCGTCGTTCAAGCGCGCGAGCGGACCTGGGGCGTGAGGAACGTGCGCAACCGGCTCCACGTGTCCGTCGGGCTCGAGAAGGGCGAAACCGTCCTCAACAGCCAGTACAAACCCGCCGCCGGTACGGGCTGCGAACGCTCCCAGAGGCGAACCAACCGGTATCGCGTCGTCGCGGCCCGTGATCGGATCGAAGCGGTGCAGCAAGCCGGCGCCGATGTCGACCCAATCGAGTCGCCGGTCCGCTCGGTGCCAGACGGGCCCCTCGCCGTGGGCCGACCCGATATCCAATACGACTTCAGCAGCCAGCTTGCGCGTCATCGACCACCTGCCTGCCGCGTCGTGGATACCCGAGTCGAACCGGACCCTAGGCCGTCTTCGAGCGGCGAGCGCGATGATGATCGTTGATGCAATCACGGGGTGCGGTGATCGCGGGACGTCTTCGAGACTGGGGAGCGTTGGACCTTCCGGTCGAGCGGGAGGTGTTCGGCAGCGTGCAACCGGAGGCACTCGCCGCGGCCGTCGATGCGTGGTGCCTGCTCCACCTTGGTGCGGCGATCGATCATTACGAGTTCTTCGAGTCGAGCAGCGGCAGCGTGCACGGTCTATTGCTTACGGACGGCCGCTCGGTCGTCGTCAAGGGTCATCGCGCTGCGGTTACGCACGACTACCTCGCAGCCGTGATGGACGTTCAGACCGCGCTTGCCGATTCCGGGTATGCGGCGCCGCGCCCCTTGGCTGGACCCGTCGCGGTCGGAGGCGGGCACGTGACCGCAGAGGTCATGGTCGATCGTTCGCCTGGCGTCAATGGTCATGATCCCGATGTGCGTATGGCGCTCGCGGCCGGCTTGGCGCGCTTCGTCGTGTTGGGCCGACGGCATTGCCGTCGCCTCGAACGCGTCACGCACCCGATGAGCGTGCCCGACGGCGCGCTTTACCCGACACCGCACTCCCCACGATTCGACTTCGCGTCGACCCGGTTGGGAGCAGAATGGATCGACGACCTGGCGGCCCGAGCGCGGGCTCGGCTGCGGTCGTTACCGGGCGTACCAACCGTCGTTGTGCACGGCGACTGGAGAATCGAGAACCTTTGTGTACGTGCGGGACGACTCACAGGCGTCTACGACTGGGACAGCGTGCACGTCGCTCACGAAGCAGCAGCAGTAGCCACCGCAGCAACAACGTTCAGTGTCGACTGGCAACAGGTCGCCGGCAACCGACTCCCACGTCCGCACGAAATCGGCGCGTTCGTGGCGGACTACGAAGCAGCGCGCGGCGACCAGTTTTCGGCAGACGAGCGCGAGATCCTCGCCGCAAACATGGTCGCGTCGCTCGCCTATGGCGCACGCTGCGAACACTCCGACACGGCCCGACCGCCGTCTGGTGACGACTCCACACGCGGGCTCCTCACAACACTTGGAGCCGAGCTGCTCGACCGCGGCCTGACCGCACTACGCGAATGACGACCCGACGCCCGATGAGGTCCATACCGTCCGTTGCCGCATCTCAGCTCGCGCTTCGCTCCTCGACGCGTGTTGCCCAACGCTCGGCGAGCGACTGCAGGTCCGGGACGGTGACGCACGAGCAGATGTTGAGATGGATCACGGCGTCGCCTATGACGAGATAGGCGCGGTACGGCGTCAATCCATCGGTAAGCACGAAGCTGAAGGCGTCGGCGACTCCGGGTATTGGCCGAAGGCCCTCGACCACTCCTTGGTCGCACAGATCGAGGATGTCGGTGCGGTTGTAGTCGTCCGCACTCGCGCTGTTCCGGAACTGCAAGCCTTCGGCGCCGTAGTGATCCTCACCGAGCGTGAAACCGGTGGCTTCGGCGACGACGTAGCCGTAGCGCTGGAACAATTCCCGCGTTCGTGACGGTGATGGAAGCGTCGTGTATTGGATGTACGAGTCGATGTTCGGATATCTCCCAAGTGGAATTTCGGGCCGGACTGACTCGAACCCCGGCGCCGGGAGCGCGGGCAGCTGCAATGTGCGCATGAGGGTGATGAAGTCTGCTGCGACGCGCTTCGCGGGAGGTGAAGAGAGCGATCGTACGATCTGATTGCAGTCGGCGCTCGTGTCCGACCTCGACGCCGGCGTTGTCACCTCGGGTTCGGTCGACGCCGACATTGGCGGCATCGTCCGGCGTGCCGCTCCCGCGCGCGGGTCGTCCGGCCAACGCTGTCCGCCACACGACGCGAGGACACCACCCACAACCACCGTCGCGACGATGAAGCCGGATCGCCCACGCCACGACGTGGCGCCTCCTCGGTCGAGCCCTTGTGGTGTTCCCGACGACAACACGCGACTCATACTTTCAGTTCGAGACGGCGAGAACGGCTTCGATGGCTGTGATCTTGTCGGCAACGAGGACCGTGTTGGTGTCGCGGTAGTACGGGATGCCGAAGACGCCCGCGAGGACCCAACCTTTTCCGCGCTCCCAGCCGGCGTCGTCAATCGCGAGTGCTTCGCGGTAGGCGTCGCGCGCGTCGGGTGGAAACAGGCTCCAGGCGACGATGGTCTCGATCGCAGGGTCGCCGACGCCACAGGTGCCCCAGTCGATGACCCCGGACAGCTGGCCGCCCTGCGCGAGCAGGTTCAGGTATGCAAGATCGCCGTGGAACCAACGGGGTGGACCGTCGTAGTCGGGCGCGGCCACAACGCGATCCCAAGCTTCGAGTACGGCATCGCCGTCGACCTCGCCGCGGAGCCCAGCGACACCTGCACGCACTCCCTCTTCTTGAAGGCGGACCGGACCTCCGCGATGGTGCGTCGGCCCGCCGGTGGGGTCGACTGCCTGGAGTGCGAGTACGAACGCGGCGAGATCGAGCGCCGCCTGTACGGGATTTCCCAAACGGTCGAGAGTTGCGACCTCGCCCGCGAGCCACCGTACGACGCTCCACGGGTACGGGAAGACCGCTTCGGGATCACCGGTTGCGACGGGTAAGGGCACCGCGAGCGGGACATGGGGCGCTAGGGCTGGGAGCCACGTCCGCTCCTTGGCAATGCTGTCCACCGACCAGTGAATCCGAGGAAGCCGAACCGCTAGCTCGTCGCCGAGGCGATACATGGCGTTGTCCGTGCCCGCGGACTGGACCCGTTCAATGGGAAGGTGCGCCCACTGCGGATGCTGCGAAGCAAGCAGATAACGCACCAACTCGACATTGGTCTCGACCTCATCGTCGTGCATCCTCGGTTGAGACACGACCATCAGTTTCGCTCGTCCGCACGCAACCGACACAGGATTTTTCGACACGCGTAGACCGTCGGAATGCGTGAGACGCGCGAACGGTCGGCAGTTCTGCGCTCGCGCACTCTCAGACGCGACGCTACCGGCCCAGGCCCGCCCTCAAAGTGCCCGTCAGGGACGCAGAACGCGCGCCCACCGAGTGCCGAACGGGTACGGCGCGACAGTGCGTAGACGCGAGAGGGGCCGGAGGCGATCGTTCGCGCGACTTCTGCTCCGCGCCCGACTCTAGGCTCGCACGGTGATGTCGATCCTGGTCGCCAAACAATCAGCGACGACCACACCATCGGAAATGATCGGGGCGACCATCGCGGTCATCGCAGTGATTGCCCTGCTTGCATACGCGGCCGTCCGCGCGCGCCGCTGATCGGCCGGCGCGGCGACCGACACGCACGCATCATGCGGATCGCGCGCTGACGCGGCTAGTCCTGATCGATGCCGGCAGATATATCGCTTCCGGAGTTACTGGCCTAGACGTCCGTCAATCCGCTCACGCAACAAGTCGGCGTGACCGAGGTGGCGGGCGTACTCCTCGATCATTCCGACCAGCACCTCGCGCAGCGACATCGGCCCTCCACCGCTGCCATGCCGATTCAAGGGATCGTTGCCGGTGATATCGAGACTGGGAGCCTCGGCCACGAACCGCGTCGCGAAGTCGACCTCCGCTCGCCATGCGTCCCACGCGTCCGCAACCACCTGGGAGTCGGCAACCGCGCCATCGAAATCCCCGTCACGGTCGGTGTCGGAGCAGAACAGCCGGGGCACGTCCTGTCCCGACATCATCTCCCGGAACGTGGCACGCTCCATCTCGGCCAGGTGTCGCACCAACCCCAGGAGCGACATCGTCGACGGCTCGACGGAACGCCGCGCCATAGCCTCGGCATCAAGTCCTGAGCATTTCATCTCCAACGTGAGGCGTTGACAGCGCAGGGCTTCGACCAGCGTGGTGCGCTCGTCGCCCAACGCTGGTCCGTTCTCACGCGGGTCGTCCTCGAGATCGATGAACATGTCGGCTCGTCGGGTCGTGGCCATGGCCACAATCATCGCAAACGCGCGTCGCGGCCTACCAGGGATTACGACTCATGACCCTCCCCACGCACGCAGATGCCCGCTCTGGTGCGGTTGTGCGAGTTGGCCGTCAGTCGTCGTCGACGACGAGTGTCCCGACCATCTTGTCGTGCAGGCATTGACGGTCTGCGTCCCATAGACACCACAAGAAATCGATGAACCCCAACCAGCCCAAGAAGCCTGCGATCCATTGGGCGACAGCCCGAGCGAACGCGCGGCCCCACCCGAGAGGGCGACCGTCAAGGGCAAGCGGCCGGATCTTCATCCACCGCTTGCCGAGTGTGCGGCCGAAACGGGCAGTCGTGACTGTCTCGTAGAGGACGAAGAGTCCGCCGCTGACCAACGCACCGCCCGCCACGGCCAGGTACAACCACACGAATCCGGGAGTCGGCACTGTGGCGTTCGGATCAGCGTTCTGTCTTGGGAAGATCGGTCCGGCGTGGGGCGCGACCAACGCCACCGCAACCGCGACGCATGCGATGGCCACGGGCAAGAAGACCAGCCCGTCGAGCAACCGGGCCGCGAGACGACGGCCGGGGTCGGCCAACGAACCAGGCCCCGAGGGCGGCCGACCGTAACGCGCGCCCTTCCACTGTTGCGTACCCCACCACGCGGTCGCCGCGGAGCCATACGGAGAAGTCGGTGACGGTGGCCATGGAACCGCGTAGCCGGTCCAGGCGCTGCCATCGAAGTAACGCTGACCCGCGCCACGAGGGTCGGGGTACCACCCG